>NZ_BAEX01000070.1 GCF_000246945.1 Myroides injenensis M09-0166 | reverse complement strand
TATTGCTTTGGTTTTATTTCTTAACCATTCAGCTTCTTCTTTGTTTAATTTAGGGCTTATTAATTGATATACCCATTCATTATAATTGTTTAACCAATCAATATGAACTTTTTCAAGTAAAGATTTATCTACTAAATCTGTAGCGATATAACACACAGTCAAAGTTTCAAAATCCATAAAGTCTCCAAATTGATTAGAAGCTATATCTCTTGCTAGTACTAAGTTCTCAATTCTAATACCATGTTTTCCTTCTCTATATAATCCTGGTTCAATAGATGTAATCATTCCTGACTCAATCGCAATATCTGTTGCTGTTCCATTGAACACCTGAGGACCTTCATGCACATTTAAGAAAAACCCTACACCATGTCCAGTACCATGTCCATAATTACGCATAGTAGCCCATATTGGTCTTCTTGTTATTGCATCAATTTGATAGCCTCTGGTACCTTTTGTAAAAATTGCCATAGACCCCTCTATTGTTCCTCTTAAGACAATTGTGTAATCTTCTTTTTCTTCTTGAGTCATCTTACCAAGTGAGATCACACGTGTAATATCAGTTGTGCCTGTTTCATATTGACCTCCTGAATCAACTAATAAAAGACCTTCTGGTTCTAGTTTATAATTACTGTGTTCTTCTGCCTTATAATGTGGCAGAGCACCGTGATCTTTATAACCAGCTATAGTATCAAAACTAATATCTTTAAATCCAGGCTGTTCCTCACGTAGAGCACGTAGATGATCTGCGATATTCATTTCTGTTAAGTTACCTGAATGAACATTTTCTTCAATCCATTTAAAGAATTTAGTTAAAGCTACACCATCATTAATCATTGCATTGCGTTCGTGTGCAATCTCTACTTCATTTTTAATTGACTTTAAAAGTGTAGAAGGATTCATATCCTCTAGTATCTTAGCTTCTTTCGAAACTGAATCATACGTTGCAAAACAAGTTTTCTTTGGATCTAACAAAATAACTTCGTTACTTGCTAAAGATTTTAAATAATCTCTTACCTCATTGTATTCACGAATTTCAATACCGTATGAGTTTAGCTCTGCTACTGTATCTTTATCTAATTTTACTTTGTCTATAAATAAAATTGCTTTATCATCACTAATAAAAGCAAATCCTAAAGTAACTGGATTACATTTAACGTCTGTTCCTCGAATGTTTAATAGCCAAGCTAAATCATCTAAAGAAGATACTAAATGAGCAGTCGCTCTTTTTTGTTTTAGTATTTTTCTTACAGCGCTTAATTTCTCTGGTGTAGATTGACCAGTAATAGTAGTAGGTAAAGTATATGCTTTCTCAGTAGGTAAAGCAGGTCTTCCTTTCCAAATAGGGTCAAGTAGATCTGCATGCCCATTAACTTTTATCCCTAATGGTAGTAATATACTATTCACAGCATTAGCAACTGCTAAAGAAGCCAAGTTACCATCAAAAGCTACTATTGCACCTTCTGGTAGTGTTTCTCCTAGCCAAGTTACATATTCAGGAGCATGTTGTACTTTTAATTTCACCAATTCAAAACCTGTATTCTCAAGCTGTTCTTTAGCTTGCACAAAATATCTTGAATCTGTCCAAAGACCAGCAAAATCTTGAGTAATAACTAATGTCCCAGCGGATCCCGTAAAACCAGATGTCCAAGCAATACATTTATAGAAATCAGGTAGATATTCACTAATATGTGGATCTGAAGAAGGGATAATATAACCATCAATTCCTTTCTCTTTCATTAAGAAACGAATCTCAGAAAGTTTTTCTAAGTGTGTCATTTTATAAAATATAATTTTTCAAGCTAAAGGTACAAAATGACATTCATTACATAAAGTTAAATTAATAAAAAATGGTGATTTACTTGTAGTAAACCACCATTTAATATCTATTGATATGTAACTCTATTATTCTTATTCCCTTCTAAATCTTTCTTTCTTTCCAGCAGCAAGAGGCATTAATTGGTTTGCTAATAATTGGTTATATTCAAAATCATTCAAATTAACATCTATTCTAAAAAGCTCAGGATTATGAGCAATACTCAACAATAACTTAAAAAACAATGACTCTTTATCTACTTTATTATCTACCACTACCCTTGCATGAATATCTTTCCTATCTGATAAACGCTTATAGTTATATAAATATTGATTAGGCTCTGCCCATTTATTCAATCGATAATCTTCAAAATATGCATCCCAAATACCTGTACCATTAGGAGTTTTCGTTGTAATTCTTTTTTGATCAAAACCAATATTTGTAATAGAAGCACGATTAACAACTTGTTCTTGTTGCCCATCTTTAAAAGAAATAAGATTATAAAGATTCATTATTCCACCTTTTTTATCCAATAAAAAATACTCCACACTATCCTCTAAATCAACAGTAATAATAATTCTATCTTTTCCTTCATTATCTTCTAACAAAAAAATATTATTATCTAACTTTTTATATTTCTTTAATCTCATTATGCCAATTAATCCATCTACCGTTAGAGTAGGACTCTTTTACTGGCAAGTAGGACTCTCCATTTAGATCATAATATGCATCTATAATCTCTCTATTATTATCCGCTAAAGCATTCAAATAAGCATAGTTAGTATAATCCGCAGAAAAAGTATAACGATAATCTGGTAAACCGTTCTTATATATTACAAAGGTGTCTTCTTTTTGGTTTTCTGAACTTACCTCGTAATCAACTCCTTCCCACAATTGATTATCTTTATAAATTGTAGATAAAACATAATCCCCAGCTTTATTTGCGTAAGCATATTTATCAATAAGACTATCGGTATTGTTAATTAACTCCAATTCTTTATGCATACTTGTAAACCAATTAGGATATATAGATAATTTCTTATCAATATTCAAACTGTCATTCTCTATACATGTATACACACAATACTCTAAACTATTAGTAATTTCTGTTGTTTTTTGACAAGATTGCGATTCTATTTTACTATTTTCTTGAGCAAAAACGCTACCTCCTATAAACAATAGTGTAAAAAACTTCTTCATACTTCTTTTTCTAATTAATAAAAATGCGCAATTTTTAATTCTAATACTCTTCTCTTTTTTATAACTACCGATTATAAGTAATTATTACAAATTTAAGTAAATATTAATAAACAACATTTTATTTTAGTTTCTAATGAATCATTACTAATTTTGGAATTATTCAACTAAAAAAGCCCAAGAAGTCTCCTGAGCTTTAACAAACATAAACCAATCACTAATTTGATAGCAATTATTTCTTTTTCTCTAATAAAAATTTATAAATAATACCTCCTAAAATTGCTCCTAAAATAGGCGCTGTACAGAATAACCATAATTGTGAGATATATTCTCCCCCAGCAAAAATTGCTTGTGAAATAGATCTAGCTGGATTCACTGAAGTATTGGTAATTGGAATAGAAATTAAATGGATTAATGTTAATGCAAATCCAATTGCTATTCCTGCAAATTTTCCATTTGCATATTTATCTGTTGCTCCTAGAATTATAATTATAAAGAAACATGTCAATAAGAATTCAGTAATAAAAGCAGAAACCATACTAAATCCTTGAGGTGATAAATTATCATATCCATTGGCAGCAAAAGCACCAGGGGCACTAGAATCAATACAGCAAATCTCGCTACCCATTAAAATTAGATAAAGCATTAAGGCTGCACCTACTGCTCCCAAAATTTGCGAAACAATATAAGGTAACAGTTCTTTTCCTGAAAAGCGACCGCTAACAAATAAACCAACAGATACTGCTGGATTAAAATGTCCTCCAGAGATGTGTCCTACTGCATAAGCCATAGTTAAAACAGTTAACCCAAACGCTAACGCAACACCCAGATAACCAATTCCTACTCCTGGTATACCAGCAGCGTATAATGCACTACCACAACCTCCAAAAACTAACCAAAAAGTTCCAAAGAACTCAGCAAAATAATTTCTCATAGCATTTTTTTTATTTCTATACTTAAGACTACTTAAAAGCAATAAGTCACACAATGAGAATATATTTCACAATAATGTGTATTTTTAATTTAAATTAATGAATTAAAAATACAATAATTCACAATATAAGAATTTAATGAAAACACTATTTTAACAAATAGAAAAAATAAATTTTGTAAATACACCTGCTACTTTTTGTACGTACCAAAAAGCTTATCCCAGAATAAAGTATAAAAACCATAATTACAATTAGGATATAAATGATGCTGGTTGTGAAATAAAGTAAGACCTAGAAAATTACTTTTTAAGAATTTAAAAATCCCATTTGTAATAATTTCTTTATTCAAATGACCTATTGTTCCCCATAATAAATTCAGAAAGAGATAAATACTAAAAGATAAAACATCAAAAGGATAGATTAATAAAATAAGTAGAAATATAAATCCAAAACCTAATGACTCCAATGGATGTAGGACAAATAAACTCAAATAATTCACACTTTCATGTTCGTGATGTCGTCCATGTACAAATCGATAAATAAAAGGTAAATGTGCTAACCTATGGAAAATATACATACTAAAATCCATAGCTATAATCAACATAATTACTTCTATAAAAACTGTGCTAATGGTACTTCCTTCACTAACGCTAATGAAACCACTACTCCATAAAAAATAGCCAATTACAAAAATAAAGCTATTACATATAATTGTTACAAATGAAAGTAATATATCTCTTTTTTCAATATGTTGATCTTCTTCCTGTATTTGTTTAGAAGTGCTTAATAAAGTACATATTCTATGAAAGCCTATCGAAAAAATATAAAGTATTATATTAATGGTTAGAGCAAAAAAGAGTACTTCTCCCACAGAAAGTTTTTCTATAAAACTTATCATAGATAATTTTATTATTTAAATATTTTATTAAGCAAAGTAAACATACAAATACCTAAATATCAAAAACAAATTGCAATCTCACTATTCTTATTGACATATCTAAAGTATAAGTGGCTAACGGAAATTTATTAATTTACTTTAGCTATTTTAGAAGGTGTTATATTAAATCTCTTTTTAAAAGCAATAGTAAAATGTTGAGGGTATTCATAATGCAATATATTAGCTACTTCATTCACAGAGTACTTACCAGTTTCCAAAAGTTTATATGCATAATTAAATCGCAATTCTTTTATATATTTAATAATTGAGATATTATGATGTCGCTTAAAATTATTTTTTAATTTATATTCATTAATATAAAACTGTTGACAAATACTCTTTACATTAATATCTTTTAAAAAATTTTGGTCAATCCAGGCTTTAATACTTAATATTTTATCTTCATCTGTTAGAGAATGAGAACTATATAACTTGGAATCTTCTTTCGCTAATTTTATATTCATCGTTAATAAAAGTAATTCTAGCACTTTTTGTTCAATATAAAAACTCTTTAAACTTAATACGATATCATTGTGTAACAGATCTAATAAAAGTTTATTTATTTCACTTGTCATTTGCTTAGGCTTTTCAAATAAAACAAAAGACTTATTTTCTTTTATAAGATTTACATACGTGGTATAAAACGGTAACTTCTTTCCTATTATTTTTACGAAGTAATCTATATCTAATAGAATTTCAAGTACCCTTCTATTCTTCTTATAATGTAATTTCCCATTTACAGGACATACGTACATAAAATTAAAATAGTCCTGTGGAATTTCTACATCCACTGTATTACTTTGATAAGAAGAATATCCTTCAAGCTCGAACTGTAATTTGAAAGTTGGTTTATTTGATTCTATTGGAATACTAATAGGTTTAGATATTGACCATTCACCATAAGAGATAATAAAATTGGGATGCTCAATAAATTTTTGCTTAATAGGAATATTTTCAAAATTAAACTGACCTACACATTCTTTATACGAATTATGGCTCGCCCATTCCACCTTTTGCGGTAAGCTTTTTTGTAACTCTTTATAATGTCGATGTAATTCATTCATAATTCGTAGATTTTTAAATACTTTTTGCGTAGATAATAGCTCGAAAATACAATTATTTTCGCAATTAAAACTAACGTGTATTAAATCTAAATAAACTATTTCACAGATTCATACTATCGTTTTAGGTTAATTAAAACACTTTAATTCAAAAATGAAGAAAAAAGGTAAGTCTACTCTCTCAAAATTAAATGCTTGGTTACATTTATGGCCAAGTATAGTGGCTGGAATTATTGTAGTCTTTGTCTCTCTAACAGGAACTATTATTGTTTATGGTGACGAAATAATGGAATGGTCTGCTGGGGAAAAAGCATTATATGTCACTCCTCAAGAAAAAAGACTTAAAGTAGAAGAAATCACAGCTATCCATCAAGAGAACTTTCCAGGACAGATGTGTACTTATATTGTGGTACACAAGGATCCTAAAAGAAGTTTAGTTATTAACTCCGTAGATCCCAAAAAAAGACAACTTACATTTATATATATGAATCCCTATACTGGTGATATCTTAACTCAAGATACAACAATAGGATTTTTTTACATAATGGCACACTTACATTCTAATTTACTTATGGGATCAATAGGCGGTTGGATAGTAGCAATAGCAACAATAATCTTTGTTATAAGTACAATTACTGGATTAATATTATGGTGGCCTAAAAAATGGACAAAAACCAATATTAATAATAGTTTCAAAATTAAATGGAAAGCCAAGTTTAAGCGTTTAAATTACGATCTCCATAATGTATTTGGGTTCTATACATCTATACTTTGTTTTCTACTAGGCACAACTGGTTTATTAATTTTCTTTAACCCTTTAATGAATTTAACTGTAAATGCTTTTGGTGGTGAGGGAAAAAACTGGTTCTATACGTTACAAGATTATCCTGTAGATAAAGACCAATATGCTACATTACCCTTATTTGACACAAATGAGATGATTAACCAATCATTTAATAAATATCCAGAAATGAATATTATTAGAATATGGTCTTACAATCATAAGAATGTAAGTATTTATCCCTTTTTCTTAGGCTACAATGCTGGTTTAAAAAGTGAAGAAGGAAAACAAGCGCTATATTTCGACAAATTTACAGGCGAGTTAGTCAACACTAGTGAAAAACAAAGAATTTTTGATAAAGTAGATAATCTTGTGTGGCAAATTCATATGGGACAATGGTGGGGACAAATTGGTAAACTTTCTACTTTTATTTCTGGATTAGTTGCTACAACACTACCTATTACAGGATTTCTAGTTTGGTGGGGAAGAAGAAAAAAGAAAAAGAAATAACATACTTTAAACTAGACAAAATTATTAAGTAATTAAATTAATCATACCAAATACTATGAAAAAGAACATAATTATATCGGCAATCGTATTAGTAGGGCTTATAGGTTGCAAAACGCAAGAGAAAAATGACACTTATGAATATATCTCTGTAGAAAATCATAACCGTACTGTGGAGATCCCATTACATCCTAAAACTACCGCTGTATTAGAACGCGGGACAATGGAAAACTTGATAGAATTAGGAGTTCCATTTCAAGGAATGGCTAAAGCATATAGCCCAAGTTATTTGCAAAAATATGTTGATGACAAGTCTATCGTAGATGTAGGAGCAGTTTTTAAACCAAACTTTGATGCTATAAGTAGATTAGCTCCAGATTTAATTATAATGGATAATGTCTTTCCACATGACTTTACTGAGATGATTAAAATTGGACCAACATTAGTATTTGGAGTTCCTGAGAAAGGAGAAAATTACGTTAAATCAATTAGAGAAAATCTATTGTTAACTGCTAAAATATTTGATGTAGAAGAAAAAGCAGCGGAATTAATTAAAAAACTTGATGAGGATGTAGAAAATGCTAAAGAGATTATTGCTAAAAGTGATTTAAAAGCGATGTTCATAATACATACAGAGGGAGCATTCAGATTATATAATGAAAAAACAAAATACGGTTTTGTTTTCAATGATTTCGGTGTAAAGAATTCTGCTGATAATATTGAAATAGATGTTGCGAGTAATCACGGTCATGCTATTAACAGTGAATTTATATTAGAAAATAATCCTGATATTTTGTTTGTGATTGACAGAGATGCAATTATGAATAATACTAATCAATCTACCGATATTAGCAATCCTATTTTAAACCGCACTAACGCTTTTAAAAATAATAAAGTTATCTATCTTACTCCTGATGCATGGTTCTTATCTGGGTCAGGGCTAACCTCTTTTAATATTGTAATTAACGATATATTAAAAGCTTATAAATAATTTTACTTACTAATTAACATTTTATACAATAGACCTTCTTTTTCATTAAAGAAGGTCTGTTGTTTTAAAAAGATATAATTTGAAAAGGTAACACAAAAGACTATTTGTTTTTATGAGTAAATACATTAGATTTGAATTCCAACTATATATTTCTGTAGGAGAAAAATTATTAACCTAAACCAGACCTCGCTAAAGTTTATTATGAAAAGAACACCTAAAGCAACTGCTATAATGTCCGCCTTAGTATCGATGATCTGTGTTCAAGGAGGTGCTTCTGTAGCAAAAAAGTTATTCCCTATTTTGGGAGCAACAGGAACTACGTCTTTAAGAATTGGTCTTTCAGCTGTCCTACTAAATATTATAAATAGACCGAAAATATCTAAATTTACAAAACAGGAGTGGTTCTACTGTTTCTTATATGGCAGTTCTATTGCTTTAATGAACACCCTTTTTTATTTAGCGATTCAAAGAATCCCTCTTGGACTTGCAGTTACAATTGAATTTATTGGACCATTAGTTTTGGCGTTAGCGCTCTCACGAAAGCTTTTAGATATCTTATGGGCTTTACTAGCAGCATTAGGGATATTATTAATTGTTCCATGGAAAACAAATGATATAGATATTCTTGGACTAGCATTCGCTTTTTCAGCGGGGATATTCTGGGCTTGCTATATCTTAATGGGAAGCAAAGTTTCGAAGGTTATGAATACTAATGACGCTGTATCAGTGGGCTTAGTATTCGCTACAATTATAGTTGTGCCAATTGCTCTTTTCTCAGGTGGTTTAGAAAACTTAAGTATCAATACTTTTTTATTAGGCCTATTAGTGGCTGTATTGTCTAGTGCTTTGCCATTTAGTTTAGACTTATTAGCGCTTAAAAATTTACCTGCCAAGGCTTTTAGTATTCTTACAAGTTTACAGCCAGCATTTGGAGCATTATCTGGTTTATTATTTTTAAGCGAACATCTAACCCTATTACAATATCTATCTATCCTTTGTGTAGTCTTGGCTAGTATAGGAACTACAGCATTTAGCAAAAGCGAAGTTTAAAAATTAAATACTGATAGCTATACTACTAAACAATCTATATTTAGTATAAATAATCTTTCTTACGTTTGTTATATAACTCCTTGCGTTATAATAGATTTATGTATTATAAGGAATTTTGTTGTTACAAAATAAAACAACATTATGAGTCTATATACAATATTTAAGAATAAATGGTTTGCCTTAGGAATTTTACTAATAGCAACAATATTATCCCCTCTCGATTTTTATATTGTCAACCTTGCCCTTACCCCTATGCAACAAGGTTTGAAAGCAAGTAGTGGACAACTGCAAATGATTGTATCTTTCTACACTTGTGCTTATGCTGTATTTCAAATATCTGGAGGACGATTTGGAGATTTATACGGAAGAAAAAAAATGTTCTGTATTGGATTAATTGGTTTTGTAAGTTCCTCCGTATTATGTGGTATTTCGCCAAATGCTACTGTTATGATCGTTGGACGTATTCTTCAAGGAGTTTTTGGAGCAGTAATGATTCCTCAAGTTTTAGCAATCATTCATCTATTATTTGACGATAATCAAAAAAGAAAAGTGATGGCGCTTTATAGTTTTACTTTTGGTATAGCAGCAGCCTTAGGACAATATTTAGGAGCTTTATTAATAGAGTTAAATCTTTTTAATCTTGGATGGCGTATAATTTTCTTAATTAATTTACCTATTGGAATCATTGCACTTATCGGGGCATTAATTGCTCTACCTAACAAAGAAAAAACTGAAAACATAACAATTGATTATTTAGGAACATTGTTAATGAGTATGGGCTTAGTTGCTTTTATATATCCATTAACAAGTATCGGAGATAAAGGGTTCTCGCTAAGTACTGCAATCTATTTAGTAATAGCTGTCATTTTACTTTATCTCTTTGTTAAGTTAGAGAATAAAAGAAGAAATGAAAATAAAAGTATTCTTATCAATTTTAGTATTTTTAAATTCAAAAATTTAAGATTAGGGGTTATAATTGCATTCTTATACTACTGTAGTGGAATCTTTTATCTAGCTCTAGGAATATATCTACAAGAAGAATTAAAATGGACTGCAATGGAGGCTGGAAAAGCTATAATACCTTTTGGTTTTGGTTTTTTATTAATGTCACTATCCTCTTCAATAATAAACAAATTTTTAAAAAACAAAGCTTTGGCTATTGGACTCTTAATTTATTCATTAGGTTTCGTGTGTATTATTTTAGACTTGTTTTACAAACTTCCAATAGTCTTTAAGCTTGGTTTATTTTTGGCTGGATCAGGAATGGGACTAACCCTCGCCTCTGTTGTACGTCTTACTTTATTAGGAATTCCTCAAGAATTTGCAGGACTTGCCTCTGGGCTTATTAATTGTTCTTTACAGACAGGATCAGCCTTTGGAGTTGCTTCTTTAGGTAGTATATTTTTCATTATTGCTAGAAAATCAAACTTTACAATAGCATTTGCTACTGTATTAGCAATTACCATTCTTTTATTATTAGTTGCTGTTTTCTTAAGTCTAAAAATGAAAGATACACATCCAAATAAATGAAGGTAAATATTTCGTGTAATTGCTTGAGAATTATTTGATTATTATACTTTAAGACAATTAATGACTCTAAAATACCTATCATAATGTCATTATATATTTTCTTTAGAAGATAAACTTCTAATAATAAGTGTTTTATTATTTTAAATAAATCTAAATAAAGAATATCTTTGAAAAATATATAATAACACATTTATGAAAAAAATATTATTATTCTGTTTGGCTATTCTGCCATTGATTAGTACATCATGTTCAAGTGATGACAATTCTATAGAAAACCCAACTCCAGTAGTTCCAGAAAATCCATTAATAGGAACTTGGAAGGTTGAGACAGTAAAATTTACAAAATTTGTAGAAACAGGAATTCCCGCCAATGATGGTTGCATGATTGAAGGTATTGTCGGTTACAATTTCACGAAAGATAAAACTTTTGTTTTTATAACTGGTGAAGGTAGCTCTTTTGATCCTACCGCAAAAAAATATTGGGAATGGAAAGGAGATGAAAAAGGATTTGAAATAAATCAAATCAATCCTTCTAGTCCCCCTTATAACTTTGGAATCAAGCCTACAAATGTGAAAATTACAGAAGTTGGCGGTTTATACTCTATGACATTTAGTGCAAAATTAGCAAATGGTTCTGAAGCGGATTATAAATTAGTAAAAGGAACAGTAGATAATAAAACACTTCCTAAAGTAACTCTACCGAATGGAGACGATTTCTCATGTGAGCTATTCAATCAACCTAAATCGCTAAAATATATGTTAGAAAATAATACATGGATTTTAGAAAAAGGTCAAAAAGTGTTTCAAGGTAATTTCACTGATCAACCTTCACAAGCTGATAGAGCAAAATCAATGCTTGCCTTTAGTTTTTTAAAAGATGGTAAATCTCTTCTAAAGTATACTTTCCCCATGGGAATTGTTGGTGCAAAAAATGACACATGGCAATATAATGAAAAAGAAAATAGTTTCACAACAAACTATTTTACTGAAGGTATGATGGGTAATGATTTAAGATTTAGTATTAAAATAGCTAAGATAGACGACACTAAATTAGAATTCACTTTCTCCGATGATAAAGGTACAAATGAAAAAAGAATCTTTACCAAAAGTAAAATATTTTATGATACAGTTGAAAAATTTGATAATGATGACGCTTTAACTGCCAATTTAAAAGACATTCTGGAAACTGGTAAAAAAGAATAGATAAATGAAACTACTTTCTAAAATAGTAATAATAGCATTGACACTTTTTGTGTCAATGCCTTTTATGAATGCACAATCAAACACTACTCTACAGTCAAAAGATTTACTTGGACAATGGAGAGTAAGTGAACTGTATTTTCAAGAAATACCAACTGATTCACTAAATAAATTTTCTAGTTTTCATATGAATCAAGGCATTGTTCGCTATGATTTTAAAAACAATGATGAATTTACATTTATTGTTCCCAAAAAGAAAAAGAATAAACCAGAAGACGGCAAATATTGGAATTGGTCCTTTGACAAACAAAATCAAAACATTGTTATTAATCAAATATCCTTATCTAGTCCACCATTTAATTTTGGATTAACCGCCAAAATAATAGAGGTTTATAAGTATCAAAACTACACTACCTTATTATTAGAAGTAAAATTTCATGCAGACAATAATTCAGCTAAAATATTACTAACTAATAATAAAGATCAATATTGGGATAATGAACCTAAAGTTTTTATCAATAATAAGAATATATGAAACTATCATACCTATGTATATTGTTATTTTTTCCCTTGATACTGATAGCCCAAAATAGTATAGAGATTAAAGGAACAATTAATAATATGCTCAATGGCGAGCTCAATAATATAGAAAATATAGAAGTACATCTTGAAGAATTAAATATTTCAACACATACTAATTTAAATGGTGAGTTTACATTTACCTCTATACCCTATAATGACCATTATACTTTTTATATAGTATATCAAGGGAATAAACTTCCTTCTAAGGTAATAGCTTTTACTAAAACCAATCTTCACAATATTTCTTTAGATATTATAGATGAAAATATTTTACTAGAAAATATTTTAATCCAGACAAAAACTATAAGTGAAAGTTTAAAAAACAATGCGATAAAAGCCGATATTATTGATATTGAAAATAATGCATTAAAGGCAAATTCAATCGAAGAATTGGTAAATAGAGCTCCAGGTGTTAAAATTCGAAATATAGGTGGACTTGGCTCTACAAGTAATATCATTGTAGGTGGTTTTACTGGAAATGCTGTAAAGTTTTTATATGATAATGTTCCTATAGATTATTTGGGTTCAAGTTATGGCTTGACAAAAATACCTACTAATATGGTGGGAAGAATTGAGGTATATAAAGGAGTTTTACCTACAAAGATTGGCGTGGATGCTCTAGGAAGTGCAATTAATATTATTCCTTCAACTAATTCTAATACTGGTGGGTCTGTTTCATATGAGTTTGGATCATACAATACTAATATAGCAACCCTAAATGCAACTATAAAGGTTAATAAAAATTGGCATCTAGGTACAAATAGTTTTTATAATTATTCAAAAAACAACTACAAAGTAAATAAGCTTCCTTACTTAGATCAAGATACAGGAAAAACCTTATATATAAGAGAAAGGCTTTTTCATAATACTTTTGAACAAGGTTCTGTTGAATTCTACATACAAGGACAAGACTTTAATTGGGCTGATTTAATTGAATTTAAATTCAATTCTTTTGAACTTACTAAAGATATTCAAAATGACCCTTATTCTAGAGCTCGTGCCTTTGGAAAGGTATATAGAAAGGAGAAAGGAGCTTTTATCCCTTCATTAAAGTACAAAAAGTCTTTTTTAGATAACCATCTTAGTATTAGCCAATTTTTAGTTTATAGTAAAATTGACTATGAACTATTTGATAAAGCAAGAAATGAATTTTATGATTGGAAAGGTCAAGTTCATCAAACTTCTTCTGCCTCTGAAATGGGCAATTTAATTTTAAAGAATGGCTATTTAAAGAATACACTAAAACAAATAACTTCTAGAACAAACTTAAACTTTCTAATTAATGATCATTATCAATTAGAAAGCAACATTGTTTATAATAATTATAAACGACAATCAAACCTTGATGAGATAAATAATAATGGTACAAAGTATAATAAATTAATTACAACTTTAGCACTTAATAGTACATTTTTAGAGGGAAGATTAGAGGCAAATACTCAGATAAAATATTTACTTGGGAACCTCTCAGGTAATTATCAATCAAGTGAAGATCCTACAGCAACTATCATTGCAACAAAAGATATTAGTAAATCTGGCTTTAGCTTTTCTCAAGCATTTAAATATAATATTGATGATAATAATTATCTTAGAGTTTCTTACGAAAACACTTATAGATTACCTGACCAAGATGAACTATTTGGTGATAATAATTTTATCGTTGCCAATTATGATTTGAATCCTGAAAAAAGTAATAATTTCAACCTAGGTTATACTTATCATGTTGATAAACTTACTTTAGAGTTGAATACATATTATAGAGATACAAAAGAACTAATACGCCTGAAAGATTTAAACCAGTATCAAGCTAAGTTCTTTAATCTTGATCATGTAAAAGGCTTTGGAGTAGAGTTCGAAGCAGTATATAAACCTTTGAATAATTTACTTATAACTGGAAATCTAACTTGGAATGACTTTAGGTTAGAATCTTCTAAAGATAATTTAATAAACAATCAGCATTTCAAAAAAGCTCGTATTGCCAATATGCCTTTTTATTATGGAAATCTAAGTGCATCTTATAATTTTAAAGACTTATTGGCTACTAAAAACAATTTTACTTTATATTGGAATTATTCATATGTACATCAATATTATTTAGATTTTATTGAAAAGCAATTTGAACCTGATGGTTTTTTAGGTTTGTGGGGAAATTCTAAAATTAATACTTCTCGTATTATACCTGTTCAACATTTAAATACAACTGGAGTGACTTTCTCTAAAGATTTTGAAAGTCAAACACTCTCAATAAGTGCTGAATTAAAAAATATTTTCAATGAAGAAATATTTAATGAGTTTAAAATGCAGAGTCCAGGACGTAATTTCAGAGTAAAAGTAACATATAACTTCTAAAGAAATGAGCTACAAAACACACTATTTCTATTTCATTCTTATCTTTTCTTTATTGACTTCATGTACTTTGAATAATTTGGAGGATGAGAATACTGATAATAAAACTGATTATAATAACTATAATTATGTATTAGCAACTGAAGATGCATCAACTCCAGATATAACACGTTTTTTTACATTTAATTTAAATGATATAGAAAAAGACAAACAATATGATTTAATAAAAAGTAATAATCTTTTTATTAATTCTGATCCTTCAACTTCATCAGGACATCACTCGTTTAAAAATTTTATCTTTAGTATGGCTAAAGATAAGAAAGGATATTCCTCTACTCCTGGTCTATTCAGACTGACACTAAATTCTAGCAATAGACTATTTATCGATAATGAACTAAATATAGGTAAGGATAATCTATTTCCTTCACGTAAATTAAGTATTGTAGATGAAAATCTTGGTTTTTTCTATAATGAAGCTATAGGACCGCAAACGATACAAATTTTCAATCCTACTACTATGCAACTAAAAGGTAAAATTGACTTAAAACCTTTTATTGAACAATTTAGACCAAGTGCTATATTTACTGATGATTATGGTAATAATCTTGTTCGTACTGGTTCATTAGTGATTGATTTCAAAGAAGATAAATTATTTGTTAGTATTGTTTTTTTAGAAAAAGCAAGTTTTAATTTAATTAGCGAACAAGAAGAAAACTTCTATTTAGCAGTTATTGATATTCCTACTCTATCATTTGAAAAAATTATTAGTTATCCTTATGCCCAAACAGTGAGCTTCTTCGTTTCTGAAAACCATTCAACCACAAAAGATATAGAAGGGAACTTATATTTTGGATCGTGGGGATGGAATCAATTCTATAAGCATAAACCCTCAAAAGTTTTTCGCATTAAAAAAGAAAGTACAGAATTTGATTTAGAGTGGGTAATTGATATTGAAAAACAGTTTGGCTCTGAAAGAATCGCTCAGTCGATGATATCTTATAATGGAAAAATTTATCTACATATTTCGCAAGATCCTTATAGATTTGATTCTAGTGAAGATAGCTCTACTAAAAATGAATTAGAAATGGCTTATTATGAAATAGATCCATACGCACCTGATAAATTTAGAAAACTAGATATTCCTACGTCTAATCCCTCTTCCAGAATTAATGTTTTTTCGATAATAGATGAAAAACTTTTTATTGCTGTACCTAACTCGTCAAAAGGAAAATTTAATGGATTATACTCTTTAGATAAAGATGGAAATACTGAGAAAATATTATCTATAGATAATAAATATCGCCCAACACGCTTATATAAATTATCTTTATGATTATCCCATTATACCATAGTAATAGAAGTAATAAGAATTGTTGAAACTATATAAAAAAGTTATTTTTTAAGTATAAAAACTCAATAAAATAAAATAGTCCTACAGAGTTTATGCTCAATTGAGCATATAGTTTTTAAAATCTATCATCACAAATAAAATAAGCTACAATTTACTCCATACATCATAAAAGGTCATTAGTTCTAAAAACTAATGACCTTTTATATTATACGAAATTGAAAAGGTATAATTATCAAATAAAAATGATGAGGAACATATCCCCTCAAAAAGTGTTGTGCATTTCTACACATTGTTGCTTTTTTTATTACAAAACAGCGCTTAACCCCAGTAAATACAAGTGGCATACTAATTGAATTGTAATTAATACCCTAATAAATTTGACTTACGCTATTTGTGTTATTCAATCGAACACAAATAAAAAGTTAGAAAAACAATGAAATTGATTAAGTGAAAAGGATTGACTAACTAAAACATTTAAAAACATGCAAGCAGATAAAACAATTCAAAACCAGACAGAAACTAAAGTTAGTTTTGAAAATAGTTTTAAGAAAACTTTTTCTAAACTAACCTTGAGAAAAAGAGATTATTTAGTTCTATTAGCAACTTTTGTTGCGATGGCTAGTGCTGCCTTTCTAGTAGTAGAACTTCAACCCTATTTTCAAAAACTTCATGATGACAGAATAAAAACAATTTGGGGATCAGCAATACTTAATATGACTTTTGTATTATTTGCAACGCAAATATTGTTTTTACTTTTCATTATTGTTTTATATATAAAATATAAACCTATCAAATCTGTTTCTGACAATCAGTTACCTATTTGTACAGTAATTGTTCCTGCTTATAATGAAGGTAAATTAGTTTGGCAAACTTTGCATAGTTTGGTAGATAGTAACTACCCAGCTTCCAAATTGCAAATTATATCTATTGATGATGGAAGTAAAGATGACACATGGCAATGGATGTTAAAAGCAAAAGAAGAATTGGGTGATAGAATAGAAATATACCAACAACCTAAAAACAAAGGAAAAAGACATGCCTTATACAGAGGTTTTAATATTGGAAATGGAGAAGTATTCGTTACAGTAGATAGTGACTCAATTGTCAAAAAAGATACTTTAAGAAACTTAGTAAGTCCATTTATATTAAATAAGAAATGTGGTGCAGTTGGTGGAAACGTTAAGGTTTTAAATACCAAAGACGGTATGATTCCAAAAATGCTTAATGTGAGTTTTGTATTTAGCTTTGAATTTATACGTTCTGCACAAAGTGTACTTGGTTCAGTACTTTGTACTCCTGGAGCTTTAGCAGCTTATAGAAGAACTGCAGTAATGAACTGTTTAGAAGAGTGGATTAACCAAACTTTCATGGGACAACCTTCTGATATTGGTGAAGATAGAGCAATGACAAATATGATTCTAAAACAAGGTTATCATGTTTTATTTCAACAAAATGCTCATGTATTAACCAACACACCTGAGAAATTCAAGAATCTATACAAAATGTTTATTCGTTGGGAAAGAAGTAATGTGAGAGAAAACATTATGATGTCTAAGTTTGCTTTTACAAAATTTAGAAAGGAATCAACAATAGGACCGAGAATATTATTAATTAATCAATGGATCAAAGTAATCATGGCTTATCCAGTAACTTTGTTAATGCTAGCCTTTATTTTGACACATCCTATACTTTTTATTAGTTCTACTCTTGTAAGTATATTTATATTTTCGAGTATACAAGTTCTGTTCTATTCTAAAAAGTATACAATAGTTGAGTCATTCTGGGCTTACCCATACAGTATATTTTACACCTTCACTCTTTTTTGGATTACTCCTTATGCAATAGCAACTGCAAACAAAAGAGGTTGGTTAACAAGAGGTTAAATATTTGTACTTTAATAGTTAGTTTATCCCCCTGCAGCGTAATTATATACTGTCATAGATTCTATTATATAGACATTATTAAGATTTAAACGTTTTTATAATTACTTTTTTATCGTTTAAAAAAATACAGTATAAAGCCTTGTAATAAAATTTGTATAACATTACGCTAAAGGACACATAAATAAGCTTCTAAATCAGTATTTAGAAGCTTATTTTATTAGATTATCTATTTTATAAAACAAGTAGTATTTAGAATACTTAATGATTAGGAACCTGCCTATTATTCTATTAATTTAAAAAAAACAGAAGTAAAATACACCATTATTAGTAAGATTATATATTATAATCTATATTAGCAATTTAACATATAAAAGGAAAAAATTATTTGATGAAAAAACCAATTATTCTAACCGCTGCCTTACTATCATTTATATCAATATCATTTGCACAAAGCAATAAAAACACAATAGATGACCAGTTCACAAAGATGATCCAGGAATCTAATAGCTATCAAACCTATAAGGTGGTCTCTAAAAATCAATTAGATATTTTACAAAAAAATGTACGAGATTCGATAAGCCAACTTCATTCTACAATAAATAATAATAATAAACTATTCCAAGACACAAAAGCTACCTTAGATTCATTAACTACTAAATTGAATACAAGTGAGGTTGCATTAAATCAAGCTCTTGAAAGAGAGAACAACTTGGAGGTTTTCGGTATCGGAACTCACAAAAGTACATTTCAGACTATTGTCTGGTCAATTATAGGTATTTTACTCTTGACCTTAGCTATTGTCTTTTTCCGCTTTAAAAAGAGTCATACTGATACAAAAGATGCTTTAAAGAAATTAACTGAAACAGAGCATGAATTAGAAGAAGTAAGAAGAATGTCTTTAGAAAGAGAGCAAAAAATAAGACGCCAACTTCAAGACGAAATCAATAAGAATAAACAAGCGTAATGGCTTAATGAATATTCTTATACTACGTGT
>NZ_BAEX01000071.1 GCF_000246945.1 Myroides injenensis M09-0166 | reverse complement strand
CTACTCTTATGAGTAGTTTTTTTATTTTATATCAGTTTGTGTATCATAAAATAAAAAAGATTATTTTCGCACAGATACTATTATAATAGTATAGTGAGATAATTAGCGTGTTTTGGCCATGTGGAGGAATTGGTAGACTCGCCATCTTGAGGGGGTGGTGTCGCAAGACGTGTCAGTTCGAATCTGATCATGGTCACTTTAAAATAAGGGCTGTCTTAAAAAAGACAGCCCTTATTTTTTACTTTTCTTCCTTTTTGTCAAATTGATCTTGAGGTGAGCTTTGCTTGTCGTGCTGTGTTTCATCATCAGTGTCTGGTAATTTAGGTGACCCTCCCATAAACATAAAAAGAGCAACAACTAAGCCTACACATACTAATGCAAAGATAATGATCATAAATGTACCATTACCGAAATTGTACAGTGGTAAGTTTTGTAATGTCATAACTAGTTTATTTTTGTTATTTTCATACTAAGGTAGTTTATTTATTTAACATTTAAAATGATAATTGTCATATAGGTTATTGTTGTCTATTTGCTGAAATGTAATTAGTTAAGGTTTTTTATGACGATGTGCTTTATTAATTGATGATATTTATTTTAACACATCGCTGTTGTATTCAAGAATATTCAGGTCAGTTTGTATGTAATAATGTCCAAGAGTGTTGAAGTTATTGAGTGTTTTTATGATGTATAAAAACTAATTGTTTTGATTTTTTTATTATTTGCAGAAGCAATAAATATGTTGCTCCTTATTTATATTTTTTTATTTGTGCTATATCTTTATAATGAAATAGTTAGCTTTTTGCTGTGAAATTATTTTGAAAAAAGGTTCTAAGATGTTTGGACGCAAGTAAAAAAAGTCTACCTTTGCACAGCATTTGAGAAACAACATAACGTTTGTCAAGACTCGATAGCTCAGTTGGTAGAGCACAACACTTTTAATGTTGGGGTCCTGGGTTCGAGCCCCAGTCGGGTCACAAAAAGTCACTAAGAAATTAGTGACTTTTTTTATTTAAAAGATTTTTTTACTTCATAATTATCTTAAATATTTTACCTTTCAAGTTTTAAAATTGTATTTACTTCAAATCTAACAAGCGATTATTTGATGTAGATAATTCTCTTACTTTATAATATGAAATTAATCGAAATTGGAGATGGCTGTAAAGCTATAAAAGTTCCTAGTAAATATTTCTCTGAGTGGGAAGGCGAGCACAGTGTTGTGCTTTACACAGAACAAGAAAATGAACCTATTATCAGAATTAGTGTCATTTCTACCGAGAGTGATGATGCTAGGAGTAATGATCAACCCTATCAAACTGTAATTGAAAAGGGCTTAAATGCAGGTTATGAAGTTAAGGATTATGGCGATCGAAGTTATTTTTGTTATAGAAAAGATTCTTTAGAAGAAGGTTTAGCTATTTGTTATTATGAAATAGGGGTCAAGGGAAATTTTGTAATTCTTTCCGTTACTACTTCATTAGAAGAAGCAGATAGTATAATGTCTATACATAGTGAGGTAGAGCAAATGATTTTAACCATAGAGGAATTGTCTCTAGATGTTACAAATATATTTGAACCTAAATACTCTGATATTATAACGATAAATAATATAGTAGGTGAGGTATTAAAGATTGATGAAGATGAAATTGATGAATTTCATAACTCATATACAACTTTAACACTGCTACAAGATGTTTTAGATCAAAAAGGATACTTGTCTAATCAAGAAAGTATATTGTCTTCTCTAGGCTTTGTATTTGGAGATTTTATCCAATTTATCAATAATGATTATCGATGGGTAGTTGTTAGAGATAATTATGGTAGAGATTTAGCATTACAATATAAAAATTATACTATTACTCTGTTTCCAATAACAATGATTTTAAAGCGCATTGAGGCAGGAGAGGAAGTTGTTATTTCTGCGTTAATCAATTCTATATTTTCTGAAATAGAAAATATAGCTAATAGTGGAAATTATAAGGAACTAGACTATAATTATTAAAAAAAGGATTGACGAAATACTTACTATTTAGCTTTATTGTTGATTTGTCATTTTTGGTGACTACTTAAAAGTTGTATCTGTATCAGTATTCTGAGCAATCATAGTAGAATAAGTCTACCCTCAGACTAGTTTAATAGGGGATGTTAGGAAAATGACTAAATGATAAATCCATAGTGCGTCTATTAATTTCCCTTGTTTTAATAGACACACTATGGACTCACCATGGACTCACTATGGAGGCATACAGTCTAATAGCTATAATTGTATACTTTTTCAGAATGAATTGTTATAAAATTACTATTAGATTTATTTTATTACAGTGATTCAGTTTACTGAATAGTGTAAGACCTTACGAATAGAGCAGTAGGTTAATCTAGCAATATTATTGTATCAAAAATTAATTCTAGTTTTCTATTTTTTATTTAATTTTCTAATCAATCTCTATTATATACTAAGGATAGAAATTAGTTAGGCTTAAGCGATGTTAATAGATTATGTCTAATTGTGTTTCTACTATACAATGGCTACTGTCAAGTGTAATTTCTTGATTATTGTTTATAAGAGTAATTTCTTGGTTTGTTGGTAGCGCTTCTATAGTTGTAGGGTACCATTTTCTATTAGGAGTAACTAAAATTAGGAGTCCTTCATCATCACCCAATGCTAGAAATTCTGGTGTAGGTTTAGTTTTTGAAAAGTACTTTAGATCGTTTACAACAATTAACTCTTCTGCTAATTTGATAGGAGATGGAGTCACAATACCAATTTCACTAATGTTTAGTACTTCTTTTGGTGTGAATGCTCTTTCACTTCTATTGTTTAAATCATAACGAGCAATGAACTCTAATATATTTCCATTGTTATCTGTAAAATAAATAGACTCTGCATTCCATGTTTCGAAAGCTGTAATTATCGTATTGCTTGGAGATTTTAATAGCTCAAGGTGTTTGTTTGACCAAGCAATAGCTTGTTCGAGATGATTTACAGCGATGTTAAAAGCAAAATGATATACGTTTGTTGCTGTATCTGTTTGTATAAATGTCAATAAACTATCACCGACTTTCAGTGTTAGTAAAGTAGCTTCTTCTTTTACAATACTAAAATTTAATAGTGAAGTATAAAAAGTTTTTGTTTCCTTTATATCAGTAGTATATAGCTTAATCTCTTGAATTTTCATAATCAGATATTTTTTTATTATGATCTAAAATAAGCTTAAGTTTTGAATTAATAGGGGGTGTGACTTTACTTGTTTTTTATAGAGCTATAAAGTTTATTTATACTTGGAATACTACAGTGTACTTACTAAAGAATGATGCTAGTTATATTTATTAAATAAAACAGCCTTTATAATTTATATAAAGGCTGTTGAGTATCTTATTTATTTGAAGGAATCACCAATTGGCAAGTTCATTTTTTTTGTTAATGCAGAAACTTCATTTAGTCCAAAGTCTCCATTGATTAACAAAATTATGTTCTCCTTAGTGCCATTGCCTTCATTGAACATTAATAATTCTTTTACTGATTTATCGCTACCATCTTTATTTATGTAGATAGTTATAGTAGCACCTTCTGTTTTCTTTTCAGACAATTGTTTGAACTTACCCTTGTTGAGATAGGATGTGAAAGCATCTTTCAATTGTGCTTTACTAGTACTATTAGAAGTATTGAAAACACGTAAATTATCTAGTTTTTTTATTAGATCGAAATAAGCTTTTTCTTCCTCGTTTTTAGGGTCTACTTTTACATTAGTCATCATTTCAAACATTTTTTTGTTGACAACGACGCTATTGATTTGTTTATCCTTTTCAAATTTTGAAAATTCATCTTGGGCTTTCATATTTGTTACTGAAAAAGCAGAAAATATTACTATTAAAGCGAAACGAATGATATTTTTCATAGTCTTAGTGTTTTGTGTCTATATTAGACTCTAAAGATTGATTAAGGTTTAATGATAAATCTTTTAGAATCTTGTGACATTCTTTATAGGCTATTTCTGGATTAGAGAAAGAGCCATATTCATTAATTGTATCTTTTGTTGTTGACTTTTCATTTTCTTTTTGTGAAAATGTAAAAGCAATTAATGTTCCTAAACCAATTATTAATACAGTAATAAATATTTTTTTATTTTGATTTGTTTTTTTCATAGTGCAATTATAGTGATACAAAGTAATATAAAAATAAAGACATTTTTGTGATTTGTAGTATTATTTTTAATAAATGTTCTATTGCATTCATTATAATAAGATGTTTTTAATGAAAGTTGTGGTTTTTTATTGGTAGTAGGTAGATGGATTGCTATAACTTCTTTTGCAATAGTTAGCTGTTTACAAAATAACATTCTTATCTTATGTATCTCTAAAATAGTTCTATTTTTGTGATACTAACCATTCTAAGGATATGAAAAATAAAGGATATTATATTTTAAGTGTAATGTTGCTTTTTGTTGTTTTTTCTTGTAAAAAAACAACAGAGAAAACACAGGAAACAGTTTCAAAAGGAGTTAATTTAGTTGAATATGCGAAAGGATTTTCAATGTATGATTACAGTGATTTTACTATAGTCAAAATTACTCAACCTTGGGCAAATAGCACTAAAGAGTATGATTATGTATTGTATAAAAATGAAAGTACTTTACCTGATTCTCTTCGAAATTATACAGCTATAAAAGTTCCTATTCAAAATATAGTAGTGACATCTACTACCCATTTGCCTTCTATAGAGCTTCTCGATGAGGTGAAATCACTTATAGGATTTCCAGGATTAGACTATGTCTCTACACCAGTGATACGTGAGCAAATAGCTAATAAAAATATTAAGGAACTAGGGCAAAATGATAATCTGAATACTGAGTTGATTTTAGATTTGCATCCAAATGTTATTGTTGCTTTTGCTATGGATGATAAAAATACGCCATTGCACACGCTTGAGAAAAGTGGTATTCCAGTAGTCTATAATGGTGATTGGATAGAACAAAGTCCCTTGGGTAAGGCTGAATGGATTAAACTATTTGGAGCATTATACGATAAAAAAGAAAAAGCAGAACGACTATTTAATCAGATAGCAGATGATTATAACGAAGTTCTGACATTAGTAGAAAATACAAAAGATAAACCAACTATTTTAAGTGGAGTTATGTATCAAGATGTATGGTATATGCCACAAGGTGAAAGTTGGGCTGCTGTTTATTTTAGAGATGCTGTGTCTGATTATATATGGAAAGATACTAGTGGTACAGGTAGTCTAGCTTTATCTTTTGAAGCGGTATATGATAAGGGAAAAGATGCTGATTTCTGGATTAATCCAGGACATTATGAATCCCTAAAGCAGTTAAAAGAAGCAAATGAGCATTATGCAAATTTTACAGCTTTTAAAAAAGGAAATGTTTATTCATTTGCACCTACTAAGGGAGAAACTGGAGGGACTGTCTTTTATGAATTAGGACCTACACGACCAGATTTAGTATTGAAAGATATTGTATCGATTTTGCACCCTGAATTATTACCTAATTATGAACGCGTATTTTATCAACAATTGCAATAAATGAATAAAGTATTGCTTATTTTTTTATTAATAACAGGTTTGTTATTCTGTTTTCTATTGAATATTTCATTTGGAAGTATTCGCATCCCGTTTAAGGATGTGATAGCTATTTTAATGGGGGGAGAAAGCAGTCGAGAAACTTGGCAATATATTATTCTTCATTATCGATTGCCAAAAGCTATTGTCTGCATTTTAGTAGGGATAGCATTATCAGTAAGTGGTTTATTGATGCAGACTCTTTTTCGAAACCCAATGGCCGAATCATATGTTCTGGGAATTAGTTCAGGTGCAGGGTTAGGAGTGGCAATTTTATTTTTAGGCTCATCTTTTTTGCCTACTGTTATTATAGATATGTTTACCTCTAAATATGGAGTGGCAATAGTAGCCATATTAGGTAGTTTTCTACTTTTATTTTTGATCTTAGCTGTCTCTGTCAAAGTCAAGAATACTGTCACAATTTTGATTGTAGGATTGATGTTTGGTAGTTTTTCAAATGCTATTATCAGTGTGTTAACCTATTGGAGTACAGCAGAAGAATTGAAACGATTTACATTTTGGTCAATGGGGAGTATTGGAAATGTAGGATATGATACCATAAGAATCTTTTCTTTAGTTGTAGTAATAGGGGTAATGGGGAGTTTGTTTTTAGTGCGCACCTTAGATGCTTTATTACTGGGTGATAATTATGCACGATCAATGGGAGTAAATATTAAAAGTGCTAGAAATAAAATAATAATTGTGACAGCTTTATTAGCGGGAGTTTCTACTGCATTTGTCGGACCAATAGCTTTTTTAGGATTAGCGGTACCTCATATTACTCGGCTGCTATTGAAAGTAAGTACTCATAAGATATTGATTATAGGTAGTAGTTTTATAGGCGCAATATTAATGTTGTGCTGTGATTTATTAACTCAAGTAAATGGTGAAACATATCTATTACCTATCAATGCGATTACTTCAATATTTGGTGCTCCTATTGTTATTTGGTTATTATTGCGCAATCGCATTTAAGCTTATAAAAAACGAAAAAAACTTAAAATATATTAGCATCCGCAGTTTTGGTTTATCTTTGCCAGTTGTAAATAATTAATATGAAGTTCGATTTATTACATACCGATGCACAATCACGTGCTCGAGCAGGAAAAATTACATTAGATCATGGTGTGATTGAAACGCCTATTTTTATGCCAGTTGGTACTGTTGCATCAGTTAAGGGAGTTCATCAGAGAGAATTAAAAGAAGAAATTAACCCAGATATAATCTTAGGGAATACTTACCACTTGTATTTAAGACCAAAAATGGAAATTCTTAAAGAAGCTGGAGGATTGCACAAGTTTATGAATTGGGATAGAAATATCTTGACAGATAGTGGTGGATTTCAGGTTTACTCTCTTTCATCGAATAGAAAGATTAAGGAAGAAGGTGTGAAGTTTAAATCGCATATCGATGGTTCTTATCATTTCTTTTCACCAGAGAGCGTAATGGAAGTTCAACGTACAATTGGTGCGGATATAATTATGGCTTTTGATGAGTGTACTCCTTATCCATGTGATTATCGCTATGCTAAACGCTCAATGCATCGTACCCACCGTTGGTTAGACCGCTGTGTTGATCATTTAACTAAAGTACCAGAGATGTATGGTTACTCTCAAAGTTTATTTCCTATAGTACAAGGAAGTACTTATAAAGATCTAAGAGAGCAATCAGCAGAGTATATTGCAAATATTGGTGCCGATGGTAATGCTATCGGAGGATTATCTGTAGGGGAGCCTGCAGAAGAAATGTATGCAATGACTGATTTGGTAACAAATATTCTTCCAAAAGACAAGCCACGTTATTTAATGGGGGTAGGGACTCCTATTAATATTCTAGAAAATATAGCATTAGGTGTAGATATGTTTGACTGTGTTATGCCGACGCGTAATGCACGTAATGGAATGCTATTTACTGCAAATGGTACTATGAATATGAAGAATAAAAAGTGGGAAAACGACTTTTCACCAATTGATGAAAATGGATACACTTGGGTAGATACTGCTTATTCTAAAGCCTATTTACGTCACTTATTTGCAGCTAATGAATCATTAGGTAAGCAAATAGCTACTATTCACAATTTAGGTTTCTATTTATGGTTAGTACGTGAAGCACGTCGCCAAATTTTAGCTGGTACTTTTACTGACTGGAAAAATAGAATGGTAAAACAACTAGGACAACGTTTATAATATATAAAATTTCGTAGCATCAATAAAGTAACAGAGTATGAAAATTATAGATTGGTATATTCTTAAAAGGTATTTAGTGAATTTTACAGTTATGTTGTTACTATTTGTACCAATAGGAATTGTTATTGATGTCTCTGAAAAAATTAATAAAATACTTAATAACAAAGCACCCTTATCTGCGGTGCTTTTGTATTATTTTGATTTCACGATCTATTTTGCCAACATGCTATTTCCAATATTTTTGTTTATTTCTATCATTTGGTTTACTTCCAAATTAGCAAATAATACAGAAATCGTGGCAATATTAAGTTCAGGTATTTCATTTACGCGATTTTTACGTCCATATATCATTGGTGCTACATTAGTATCTGCATTTGCTCTGCTTATGTCCGTTTATATTGTACCCAAAGCTAGTGCTGGATACAATGATTTCAGATATAAATATTTGACAAGAAATGAGGTGCGTGAATCTCAAAATGTTTATCGTCAGATTAGTCCTACTGAATTTATTTATGTGAGTAGTTTCTCTTTTGGATCAAAAACAGGATATAACTTTTTGATGGAAGAGATGGATGGTAATAAGTTAAAGACAAAGATAGAAGCTCGAAGAATAGAGTGGAACCCAGAAGAAGAAACTTATACCTTACATAATTATTATAGAAGAGATATAGGTGAAGATGGAGATATCATAGAGACTGCTGAGCGAAAAGATATGAAGTTGGATTTTGATTTAGATGATTTAACACCTGTAGTCTATGCTGCTGAAACAATGCCATTAAAGCAATTAAGAGCTTTTATAGAGAAAGAGCAAATGCGTGGATCTTCTAATATTAATGTGTACTTAGTTGTATTGTATAAAAAGTTTAGTATTCCTATTTCTGCTTTTATTCTAACACTGATAGCTGTATCTGTGTCTTCTATGAAAAGAAGAGGAGGTATGGGGGTCAACTTAGCAATAGGTATTGCCTTAGCTTTTATTTATGTATTTTTTGATAAGATTTTTGGTGTATTAGCTGAAGCATCAAGTATGCCACCTTTATTAGCGGTATGGATACCGAATATTGTATTTGCTATATTAGGTCTTTATTTGTTAAGAAATGCTCGCAGATAAGTTAGATAAATTTAGGAGTTATATTTACCTTCATATAATTGTTTTTATATGGGGGTTTACTGCAATATTGGGTTATTTAATTAGTTTAGAAGCCCTTCCTTTAGTTTGGTATAGAATACTTATAGCCCTTATTACTTTACTACTTTTTTTTGTTGTACGTAAAAAAAGTTTGAAAGTAACTAGAAATAAGCTTTTACAGTTTTTGGCAGCGGGAGTTGTGATTGCGCTTCATTGGCTTACTTTTTTTTGGGCAATCAAGGTGTCAAATATTTCGGTGACACTCGCTTGTTTATCAACAGGTGCTTTTTTTGCTTCTATACTTGAACCTATATTTTATAAGAGAAAAATAGACTCTTATGAGGTCTTTTTTGGGATAATTGTTATTTGTGCTCTAGGCATTATTTTTAGTGTAGAAGTAGATTATTTTGAAGGGATTATCTTAGGTTTAGCTGCAGCTTGTTTATCTGCACTATTCTCTATTATAAATGGAAAACTTGTAAAACATACCGAGGCTGCAGTCATTACTTTCTATGAAATGCTAGGGGGATTATTAATACTGACTATTTTCTTACTATTTACAGGAGGATTTACAAAAGATTTTTTCGCTTTGGAATTAAGTGATTTGTTTTGGTTAATTATTCTTGGAGTTTTTTGTACTGCTTTTGCCTTTATAGGATCTGTCTATATTTTAAGAGAATTAAGTCCATATACTGTAATGCTAACTATTAATTTAGAGCCAGTTTATGGTATTTTACTAGCTTTAATTTTATTTAAAGATAGTGAAAAGATGAATGCTCAATTTTACTTAGGAGCCTTATTAATATTGAGTACTGTTGTATTAAACGGTATTGTTAAAAATAGAAAAAGAAGAAAACTTGCCGTGAAATAGCTTATCTATTAACGGAATCTTCTATCTTTGTAATTCGTAATTGAAACTAAAACCTATTCATAAATGGAATATTTAGATTTTGAACTTCCAATTAAAGAACTTGAAGAACAACTAAAAAAATGTACGTTGATTGGTGAGGAATCAGATGTAGATGTATCTTCAACTTGTAAGCAAATTGAGAAGAAGCTTATAGAAACTAAGAAGGATATATATAAAAACTTAACTGCTTGGCAAAGAGTTCAATTGTCAAGACATCCGAATAGACCTTATACAATGGATTACATTAAGGCACTATGTGGAGATACTTTCTTAGAATTATTTGGTGATAGAAATGTTAGAGATGACAAAGCTATGATTGGTGGACTAGGTAAGATCGGTGACCAAAGTTTTATGTTTATCGGACAACAAAAAGGTTTTAATACCAAAACTAGACAATATCGCAACTTCGGTATGGCTAATCCAGAAGGGTATAGAAAAGCTTTGCGTTTAATGCAAATGGCAGAGAAATTCAATATTCCAATTGTTTCTCTTATAGATACTCCTGGAGCATATCCTGGTTTAGAAGCTGAAGAAAGAGGACAAGGTGAAGCTATCGCTAGAAATATTTATGAAATGTTCCGTATTAAAGTTCCTATTATCTGTATTATCATTGGTGAAGGAGCTTCAGGAGGTGCATTAGGTATTGGAGTAGGAGATAAAGTAACAATGCTTGAGAATACTTGGTATTCAGTAATATCTCCTGAATCATGTTCTTCTATTTTATGGAGAAGCTGGGAGTTTAAAGAACAAGCAGCTGAAGCTTTAAAATTGACTTCATATGATATGAAGAAAAATAAATTAGTTGATGATATTATTGCAGAGCCACTAGGTGGAGCGCATTCAGATCGTGAGACTACATTTAAATCTGTAAAAGATTATATTTTAAAAACATATGGTGAGTTAAAGAAATTATCAACAGATAAGTTAATTGACAAACGTATGGAGAAATATTTTGAAATGGGTGAATATAAAGACTAGTCACTTATTTTATTAAAGATTAGAATCCGAGATAGAATCTCGGATTTTTTTGTTATAAACAGTTTATGTGATTTATTAACAAAAGGAGATGATAAATTTGATTTAGTTATCTTCAAAAAAGATGTATTTTCGCAATATGGAACAAGCAAAAGATATACGACCAATGAAGTCTTTTTCGAGAGAAGTTGTATCTCTTGAAAGAGGTAAACTACCACCACAAGCAGTGGACTTGGAAGAAGCTGTATTGGGGGCAATGATGATTGATAAGAAAGGTATCGATGAGGTAATTGATATCTTGCAGCCAGAAGCTTTTTATAAAGAAGCGCATAAGTATATTTTTGAAGCAATTGATCAATTATTTGTGGGTAATCAACCAATAGATTTACTAACAGTTTCTACTCAATTGCGAAAAAATGGGAAGTTAGATTTAGTAGGTGGAGATTATTATTTAGTTAGTCTTACACAGAAAATTACTTCATCTGCACATATTGAATTCCATTCACGTATTATTTTACAAAAGTTTATTCAACGCAGTTTAATACGTATTTCAAATGAAATCATTGAGGATGCATATGATGAGACTAGCGATGTGTTTGATTTATTGGACAAAGCAGAATCACGTTTATATGAGGTAACTCAAGGTAATATTAAAAAGAGTTCTGAAACTGCTCAATCTTTAGTTGCACAAGCAAAGAAAAGAATTGAGGAGATCAGTACAAAAGAAGGATTAAGTGGATTACCTACTGGTTTTCATAAGTTAGATGATTTGACTTCTGGATGGCAGCCTAGTGATTTAATTATTATAGCTGCACGTCCTGGTATGGGGAAAACCGCTTTCGTACTTTCAATGGCAAGAAATATTGCAATTGATGCAGGAGCTGGTGTAGCGATATTTTCATTGGAGATGTCCTCTGTACAGTTAATTACTCGTTTAATTTCTTCTGAGACTGGGCTAACGTCTGAAAAGTTAAGAACAGGTAAATTAGAAAAGCATGAATGGGAACAATTAAACGTAAAGGTAAAAGATCTAGAAAGAGCTCCATTGTTTATTGATGATACTCCTTCCTTATCTATTTTCGATTTGCGTGCTAAAGCTCGTCGTCTTGCTTCACAACATGGTATCAAATTAATCATTATTGACTATTTGCAATTAATGACTGCTGGAGGAAATTCAAAAGGTGGAGGTAACCGTGAGCAAGAGATTTCTACTATTTCACGAACATTGAAAGCCTTAGCAAAAGAATTAGACGTGCCGGTAATTGCACTTTCTCAGTTATCTCGTGCAGTAGAGACAAGGGGGACCTCTAAACGTCCATTATTATCGGATTTAAGGGAGTCTGGTGCGATAGAGCAGGATGCGGATATTGTATCGTTTATTTATCGTCCAGAGTATTATAAAATCGAAGAATGGGATGATGAAGAAAGAAGTCCTACTCAAGGACAAGCAGAGTTTATTATTGCTAAACACAGAAATGGTGGTTTAGATAATATTAGATTAAAATTCTTAGGTCAATTTGGTAAGTTTGATAACTTAGAGGATGACCGTATTGGATTTAGTAACGAGATGTATACTTCTGCGATGAATGAAGAAATGAGAGAGGGTGGTCAGAATTTTACAACTAATTTGCCACCAGCTAACCAAGTATTTGGCAGTAGTACAAATCACAGTTCATTTAATGACGATGATGTACCATTTTAAAAATTAGGAAAGAAATATAGAGAATAAAAAAAGGTCATGTTTAATACATGACCTTTTTTGCATATTGTTTATTTGCAAAATCCCAATTGAGATGTTTTATGCTATTTTCGATATATTTCTTTTTATCATTATTGTAGGTTGGAAAGTAAGCGTGTTCCCACAAATCAATTACTAATAATGGTTCACCAGATTGCACATCAGACATATTAGGTGTATCGTTATTAGCAGTAGTTACAACTGCTAGATCTTTTCCCTTAATTACAAGCCATAACCAGCCTGATCCATCTAAAGCCATAGCTTTAGTCATTATTTCATTCGTTAACTCTTTAAATGACCCAAAAGAGGATTTAATAGCTTCAGAAAGTAAATCGTTTGGCGAACTCTCATTTGATGTAATTGACTGCCAATATAGGATGTGATTGTAATATGCTCCTGCAAGATTCTTTAGACCAGCATTTCTATTATCAATTTTTTTTATTATATCAATAATGGTGTCGTTTTCAAAAGGAGTGTTGTGGATAGCAGTGTTTAAATTATTTGCATAATTTAAATGTACTTCACTATAATGAATAAAAAGGGCATGGGGTTTAGATAAATCTTTTAATTCTTCAAAACCAATTGGAGGATTTGGTAAATCAAAAGGACCTTGCTTTGTTTTAATTGTTGAAGGATCTGGAAAATCATTAGTCTTAGTAATAAATACTTCCCTTTCAGGGATTTCTACTTCGATTAAATTTTCTTTGTTATTACAACCTAAAACAAAACAACTGATAAGAATATAAAATAAAAATTTACTGTTCTTCATCATTATTTTCATCTAATATGGTTTTCGCTAATTTGATATATTCCTCTTTAGCCTGTGTAATAGTTAAATGACTTACTTGAGTCCAAGCATTAAATTTAAAAGCTTTTTTTAAATTACCTGACATTTCTTCAAAGTCTTTATGACTTAAGCCATTTGTTGCTTGTTTATAATAAGCATATATGCGTAGCATTACATCTGGAGCAAGGTTTATTGCTTCATTAGAAATACGTATATATGCTTCATGAAATTCTTTGTCTAAAGTGTTCATCACTTATTTGTGTACGATTACTGTTTTATTACCTACTGCTTTTTGATTTAATACTACATCAACTTTCGTTCCAAGAGGTAAGTATAGATCAACTCTAGATCCAAATTTTATAAATCCAGCGTCTTCACCTTGAATAGCAGTATCGCCAACTTTAGCATAATTTACTATACGTTTTGCTAAAGCTCCAGCAATTTGTCTGTACATCACTTCGCCATATACAGGGTTGTCGATTACAACAGTAGTACGTTCGTTTTCTTCACTAGCTTTAGGATGCCAAGCTACTAGGTACTTACCTGCATGGTATTTACTATATTTTATCAATCCACTTAACGCATATCTTGTTACGTGAACATTTATAGGTGACATAAAGATAGAAACCATAAGTCTTTTATCTTTAAAATACTCAGGTTCGTAAACTTCTTCAATTACTACAACTTTCCCATCAACAGGAGCTACTATAGTATCGTTATTCGGTGCTATACTTCTATTAGGATTTCTGAAAAACTGTAAAATAAGAATTAGAAATACTAATGCAGCGCATTGAATTAGCTTTTGAAGCCAAAACAGACTAATAAAATCTGCAGCTACTACTAAAGCTACAGTAATTACTAGTGAAAAGAAAATAATTTTAGTTCCTTCTTTGTGAAACATAGTTATAATATTTGAAAAATTATATACAAAAATGGAGCTACAAAGATAACACTATCTAAGCGATCTAGTATCCCTCCGTGTCCTGGCATAATTGTTCCGCTGTCTTTAACGCCAGCTTCTCTTTTAAAATGCGATTCTATTAAATCACCAACCGTGCCAAAAATTCCGACAAAAATAGCACTACTAATCCATATTTTAATAGAAAAAAATGTAAAATATTGACTGAGTATTATTCCTGCTATGATACAGAAGACTATACCTCCTAAAAAACCTTCAATTGTTTTCTTGGGAGAGATGCGTTCAAATAATTTATTTTTTCCAAATTTCTTACCTACAATATATGCAAATGTATCGTTTGTCCATATTAAGATAAACATCCCAATAATGATTTGTGGTGTATATTGCCCTTGGTTAATAGGTAGAAAAAGTAATGTTATAAAAGGCGCTATTATATATCCGAGGAATATAACAACCTTAATAATTACTGAACGGTTAGGCTTTTTGGTTGTGAAAAGTTCTAACATTAATGCTAGTAATACTGCGATTGCATAGATTGCAATACTAATAGAAGGGAAAATCTCTTTATTCCAAAACAATAAAGCTATGACAAGTAATGAAAATCCAACAGTAACTGTTTTGGGTAGGTTAATCAATTTTGAAAATTCATATGAAGCTGTCAATAAAAAAAAACTAAAAAGAATTTCAAAAGAAAGTTGAGAGTATAATGTAGCACCAATTAAAAGTGCAATAAATACGACTCCTGAGATAGTACGAGTAATCGTTTCAGACATGTTATAAATCTTCTAATAATAATAAATATAAATTCTTAGGAGTTCTTCCATAGCTTAAGAAGTCACTTTCTTCAGCAAATGGTTTAAAGCAATTAAAAGCAGTAATATTACTAGGAAGGCAACTTCCATATTTTCTTTTAATTTCTCTCAAACCATCACTTTTAGATCTTGTAATTTGACTAGTTCTAGCTACAATAATCATGTTTACTGGTAAGTGATTTGCTTTATTATCTTTAATTTGTTTAGCTGAAAAAAGAATTGCTCCATCGTCAGCTATTAAATTTTCGCAGGTAGATATAAAAAATGTAGGTTTTGAAATGTTTTGATATAAAACATTATTGTCTTCTAAAAGGGAATGTAACGAAGGTTCAAAGGTTAAAGCCTCTTTCTCAAACCAATCGTTTTCTAATAATATATTTACAAAAGTTTCTGACAATTCATCTTCTGAATCGCAGTATAAAAATTTACCACCATTGTTTTTAAAATTGACGGTAAATTGCTCATCTACGGGTAGTAGTTTTTCCGGAAGGTATTGACTTCTTTCTTCAGTAGATTTTTCTTCTTCTGGAGTAGGGGCTTCAAAAACTTTAAATAACTTCTTTAAAAAACTCATACGATAGTATCGCTGTAAAATAATTAATTACTAGTATTCAAAGATAAAAAAAAACTTAACTTAAAGCTTGCTTTAAGTTAAGTTTTTTAATGTTTTCGGGGCTTTAATGCGTTTTATGCTTGAGCCTCACTAGTTTTATCAGTTTGATTATCTTCATTCTCTAGAATGTCCTCTTTGTCAAATGGTCTTTTTCCAAAGATATTTTCTAAATCTTGTTTGAAGATAACTTCTTTTTCACAAAGTAAATCAGCTAATTGGATTAATTTATCTCTATTTTCTGAAAGAATATCGATTGCTCTTTGATATTGACCTTCAATTAATTTAGATATTTCATCATCAATTATTTTAGCTGTTTCTTCTGAGTATGGTTTGCCAAAGTTGTATTCACTTTGTCCAGATGAATCATAGTAAGTAATATTACCTAACTTTTCATTTAATCCATAAACTGTAACCATTGCTTTAGCTTGTTTAGTAACTTTTTCTAAGTCACTTAAAGCACCTGTCGAAATTTTATCAAAGATTACTTTTTCAGCAGCTCTACCACCCATCGTAGCACACATTTCGTCTAGCATCTGCTCAGTGCGTACAATTTGTCTTTCTGCAGGTAGATACCACGCAGCTCCTAAACTTTGACCTCTAGGGACAATAGTTACTTTTACTAATGGAGCAGCATGTTCACATATCCAACTTACAGTAGCATGCCCTGCCTCGTGAATTGCAATTGCATATTTCTCTTCAGGAGTGATAATTTTATTCTTTTTCTCTAGACCACCTATGATTCTATCTACAGCATCTAAGAAGTCTTGCATATCTACTTCTTTTTTCTCTTTTCTTGCAGCTGTTAATGCAGCTTCGTTACAAACATTTGCGATGTCTGCTCCAGAGAATCCAGGAGTTTGTTTAGCTAGAAAATCAATATCTAGATTATCAACTTTTTTAATATTTCTTAAGTGAACTTTAAATATAGCCTCACGTTCTTTAACGTCTGGTAAGTCAACATAAATTTGTCTGTCAAAACGTCCAGCACGTAAAAGAGCTTTATCTAAAATCTCAGCGCGGTTAGTAGCAGCTAATACAATAACATTTGTATTAGAACCAAAACCATCCATTTCTGTTAGCAATTGGTTCAATGTATTTTCTCTTTCGTCATTTGAACCAGAGAAATTACTTTTACCACGAGCTCTACCTACAGCATCAATCTCATCAATAAAGATAATTGAAGGTGATTTTTCTTTAGCCTGTTTGAATAAGTCACGTACTCGAGATGCACCAACACCTACAAACATTTCTACGAAGTCAGAACCAGACAAAGAAAAGAATGGTACTTTCGCTTCTCCTGCAACTGCTTTTGCAAGTAAAGTTTTACCAGTTCCTGGAGGTCCTACTAGTAATGCCCCTTTTGGTATTTTTCCACCAATAGAAGTATATTTTTCAGGGTTCTTTAAGAATTCTACAATCTCTACGATTTCTTCTTTAGCACCTTCTAATCCAGCAACATCTTTAAAGCTTATTTTGATATCATTTTTTTCATCAAATAATTTAGCTTTTGATTTCCCGATAGAGAATATTTGGCCACCGCCACCTCCAGCACCACCACCAGTCATTCTTCTCATCATGAATAACCAGAATCCAATAATGATGATGATCGGTAAAAAGCTAATAATTAAATCGCCCCAATTACTATCTGGTTCTGATTTATATTCTACCAATTTACCTGCCTGTGAAGCTTCATCTAATTTCTTTTGAAATATTTCTGAGTTTCCTATGTCAGTCACGTATTGTGGACCTGAATTATCACGTCCTAATATTGACTTGCTTTTTAATTCTTCAAATTCTGGGCTTTTTAGAGCATCTTCAGTTAAATATACTTTAGCCGCAGAACGATTAAATTCTACTTTTTCTACAATACCTTTATCTAGATATTCATATAATTTTGAAAGAGATAATTGTCTTGAGTCTCCAAAATTACTCCCATTTGTCAAAAGTTGCACCACTAGAATAATTACTATAATACTACCGTATAGCAACCATGGATTAAACTTTGATTTATTTGGGTTTGGTTTCATATTTCCTGCCATGAAAAATAATTTTAATTAGTATTGGCTAGCAATAGTTGTGATTTTTGCGTCTCCCCATAGATTTTCAATGTTATAGTATTCGCGTATTTGTTTTTGGAAAACATGTACTACTACATTAACATAATCCATTAATATCCATTCTGCATTAACTTCACCTTCTACATGCCAAGGTTTATCGTGTAGTTCTTTTGATACAACTTTTTGTATTGATCCTGCAATGGCATTCACTTGGGTATTTGAATTTCCATCACAGATAATAAAATAATCGCAAGGAGTGTTGTCTATCGCTCTTAAATCTACTATGTTTATATTTTCTCCTTTTACTGCTTCAATTCCTTTAATAATGTTTGCAATTAATTCGTCGTTGTTGATGTTTTTCTCTGCCATTTATTTTTTTATATGATTTTTTTTGCGATTAAATATATTTGTTATCTAATTTTGGCTTCAAATATAGTGAATCAGTTTATATTAGGCTACAATAATTTTCTATGAATATTATCAAACTCGATGCCACAGCATCTACAAATACATATTTAAAAGAGCTTTCTACAAGTTGTAATCTTGAAAACTTTACAGTTGTTATCGCTGAATATCAATTTCAAGGACGCGGTCAGAGAGGATCGGTATGGGAAGTAAAACCGGGTATGAACCTAACGTTTAGTGTATTAATAAGAGATTTCTTGCAAGCAGCAGATGAAGTGTTTGATCTAAATATAGTAGTCGCTTTAAGTGTATATTCTGCCTTAAAAAAAATGTATAATATTTCTTTTTCTATTAAATGGCCTAATGACATTCTGGCAGTGAATAAGAAAATTGGTGGTATTTTGATTGAAAATATATTAAAAGCGCAAGGCGACGTTTTGTCAATTGTAGGAATAGGTTTAAATGTCAATCAAAAAGAATTTGGAAATAATAAGCAAGCATCCTCTCTAAGCATCTTGCTTAATAAAGAGTTGGATAAAGAAGAAATAGCAATGAACATTCTTTTTGAATTACATTTATATTGTCAACGTTTAAAAAGAGGTGAAAAGCAGCAAATTTGGAAAGAGTATTTTGATGCCTTATTTCGCTTGGATGTAGCCTCAGTTTTTGAACTTCCTAGTGGAGAGCGATTTATGGGGATAATAAAAGGAGTTTCTAGTTTTGGACAGTTGCAGATTCAATTGGAAGACGATAGCATAAAAGAGTTTGGTGTAAAAGAAGTCAAATTATTATATTAAAAAAA
>NZ_BAEX01000072.1 GCF_000246945.1 Myroides injenensis M09-0166 | reverse complement strand
TTTTTTTTATTATTAGGTTTTCTTATTTATTAATTGATCGTTGCACCATTTGATACCTCGTCTTCGTCTGGATTAATAAAGACTAACTTACCATTTTTATCTTCAGTCATTAATATCATTCCTTGACTTTCTACTCCTCTTAAAGCGCGAGGAGCTAAATTTGCAAGAACTGTAACTCTTTTGCCAATTATTTCTTCTGGTTTAAAGTGTTCTGCTATACCAGAAACAATTGTGCGAACGTCTAGACCAGTATCTACTTTTAAAACTAAAAGTTTATTTGCTTTAGGCATTTTCTCAGCTTCGATAATAGTACCTACTCTCATGTCTAGTTTAGCAAAGTCTTCGTAAGTAGTAACATCTTTTTGAGTTTCTACAACTTTATTAGCAGCAGCATTAGCTTTTTTTGAAGCTTCTAAGCGATCTAATTGTTTTTGTACTTCCTCATCCTCAATCTTAGCAAATAAAAGCTCTGCTTGTCCTATTTTATGGTCAGGAGCCAATAATACTTTATCTTCAGATATATTATTCCATTTGATTGGTGTTTCTATCTTAAGAATAGATTTTAATTTATCAGCAGTAAATGGTAAAAATGGTTCTGCTAGCGTACTTAATGCTGCTGCAATTTGTAACGCAACATACATTTGAGTTTTAACTCTTTCAGGATTTTCTTTAATTAGTTTCCAAGGTTCTTCATCAGCTAAATATTTATTTCCTAAACGAGCAACATTCATTACTTCAGAAAGTGCTTCTCTGAATCTATAACGTTCAGTAGAACTTGCTATAACACTTGGGTAAGCTCTTAATTCTGTAAGAGTAGCGATATCTACATCCGTAAATTCATTTGGATGAGGAACAATACCGTCGTAATATTTGTTTGTAAGAACGACAACACGATTGATGAAGTTACCAAAAATAGCAACTAGTTCATTGTTATTACGTGCTTGGAAGTCTTTCCAAGTGAAGTCATTATCTTTTGTTTCTGGAGCATTAGACGTTAAAGCATAACGCAATACATCTTGTTTTCCAGGGAAATCTTCTAAGTATTCATGTAACCAAACTGCCCAGTTCTTTGAAGTAGAAAGTTTATTACCTTCTAAATTAAGAAATTCATTAGCAGGAACGTTGTCTGGTAATATATAGCTTCCTTCTGCTTTTAACATTGCAGGGAATATTACACAATGGAATACAATATTGTCTTTACCTATAAAGTGAACTAATTTAGTATCATCTGATTTCCAATATGGCTCCCAATCTTTTCCTTCTCTTTCTGCCCATTCCTTAGTTGAGGAAATATATCCAATAGGAGCATCAAACCATACATATAACACTTTTCCTTCTGCACCTTCTACAGGAACAGGAATACCCCAATCTAAATCACGGGTTACAGCACGAGGTTTTAGCCCATCGTCTAACCATGATTTTACTTGACCATATACATTTGGTTTCCAATCATTTTTATGACCTTCTAAAATCCAATCGCGTAGGAATGTATCGTATTGGTCTAATGGCAAAAACCAGTGTTTTGTTGATTTTAAAACAGGTTTAGAACCAGTAATTGTTGATTTAGGATTGATAAGATCCGTAGCATTTAGTGAAGTACCACATTTTTCACATTGGTCGCCATATGCTTCTTCATTACCACATTTTGGACAAGTACCTGTAACAAATCTGTCTGCTAAGAATTGTTGTGCTTTCTCATCATATAGTTGTTCAGTTACTTCCTCAATAAATTTACCATCATTATATAGCTTTTTGAAAAATTCAGAAGCCGTTTGATGATGGATAGATGAAGATGTACGAGAGTAATTATCTAATGAAATACCAAAGTCTACAAAAGATTGTTTAATGATAGCATTATATTTATCAATTACTTGTTGTGGTGATATTCCTTCTTTTTTTGCTTTCATTGATATGGCTACACCATGTTCATCACTTCCACAAATAAAAGCAACATCTTTCTCTTGTAATCGTAAAAAACGTGCATAAATATCCGCTGGTACATAAACACCTGCTAAGTGTCCAATATGTATAGGACCATTAGTATAAGGTAATGCAGCGGTAATCGTGTATCTTTTTGGATCTTGTATCATAAATCAATCTATGTTTTATTTAAAAACAATTCAATATAATGTGCAAAAATAAACAATACGAATGGATTAATAGAATTTAATTTCTAAAGTATGGTTACTTATTGCAAGTATATAGCTAAGTGTGATAATATTAATTTGAGTTGCTTTTTTCCTGTTGAATTGACTGTTTGAGCTCCTCATTCATTTCAAAACGTTGATTCGTTGAAGAGGAACTATTTTCTTTTGTACCGTGCATCGGTATAGCAACACTGTTTTCTTCTGTTGTATTATTATTCTTTTTAGGAGTAGATGTTTTGTTTTCAGTACAACTAAAAAGTAAGCCCATGCAGAAGGCAACTATTAGAATGGTTGTAAGTTTATTCATGATTTTTTTTGTAAAAATACGAGATAATCTTCACATCATAAATGTTTCTATTTATCAGAAGTCTCATTTTTACTTGTAATAGATTCTTCTAATTCACTTATTTGAGGTTTTATTTCAAGTGGTAATTCTTGTACCAAAGAAAACTCATTTGAAACAACTTTCTTCTTTTTCTTACTAAACAGAAAGAAAAAACATGTAATTGCCCAACTAAACCAAAATAAGTATCCGCCCATATGGAAGTATAACTTCATATGTTTATGAGAAGTAGTTGTAAAATCGATATAGGTGAGATAAGCTCCAAAGGCTCCCATTACTAAAGCTAAAACGGCAATGAGTCTAGTAACAAAAATAGGAGTTGCATATCGTATTAAAGTCATTAATAGGATTAAGCCTGCTTGAATTGCAAAAATGATTAAAGTTGTTTTCCACGCTGTTTTAAAAACTAAATATTCTCTATAGGCTAAGCTTATACCTATTCTCCCAATAAAAGACATTTGTGAAAATAAAAAAGCTGCAATAAAAGCCAGTATTAACTGTACTAATAATAAAATTGTAATATTCTTTGCCATCTTAGTGAGTAACTTTCCAACCTTGCTCTTCAGAGAATTTTAATCTAAATTTTTTGGTAATAAATTGTGCATGAGGTGTTTTGTCATCTTTTAGAATTGAAAAAGGTGTAATGTCTTTATGTAATAGAACAACAGCATTAGCCGTTCTTTTTCCTTTATTTTCTATTTGTATTGTGCTTTCTTTTGTAACATTATATTGTAATGTTTTGAGTAAAATACGATTATTCTTTTGTTCAATTACGTAAGGGTGAGCCTTAGCAGCAAGACCAATTGTCACATTCCAAATACTATCTTTTGATAACCATTTCTTTTTTGAAGTTTCATCCGAAAACGTAAGATAACCTTCTTCTTCTAACTTTTTATAATTAGCGATAAGGACACTATCTTTTTTTGCACGAAGTTTTGTTTTACCTAGAGTGAGAGAGGCACTTTCATAAATAGGCTTCTCTTGTAAGTAATCACTTATAGTACTCAATGCCTTTGAGGTATTTATATTTTTATCGGTACAACCTACTAGAGCTCCAATAAAAAGAAAGGCAATTATGAATGATAGTAATCTTGATTTCATAAGTTAAATTTTAATCAAATTTACAAAAAAAGTAATACGATAATAAGAAAAAAACAAATGATAACTATTTGATTTATAGATGATAGAAATAATAGCAGCCATTTTTTGTGTTGTAAAAGTTACTTCTCATCTATAAATAAAGATAAGTTCAATAAATTGTATTGTACTTTTTTAATACAATGAAATTTAACTTGTATAATAACAAAAAGGCTATTGAAAATTGTACAGTAAATGGTAGGATTATTAACTATAGCTGTACAGTTATAGTAGGACGAGACATGTTTTAGTACCCATGACTCCATGGTGAGTCCATAGTGAGTCCATGGTGACTCTATTAAAATAAGGGTTTTCAATGGAGTCACCATGGTTTCATAATGTTGTCAATTTGGAAATATTGCGCATTGAAGTAGAACAATAGTAGTTCTATTCTATATCAATTGATTTAACGATGTTTCTGAAATATAATTTTTTGGTCTAAAGCAAAAGCCCTCACTATATCTTTATTATAGTGAGGGCTGAACTTTGAGACAGGAGAAAAATCTACTGTACAATAAGTTGTATTTCTTTTGTTACTGATTTTCCGTTTGAAACTGCTTCAATCGAAATATGAGTTATACCTCTAGTGTTATTTGTCTTAATAACAAGGTGTTTTTCTAACTCATTATTATCACTGCCTACTAATTCTTGTTCAATGTCTATCTGTGCTAAGTCAGCGTTGCGACTTGATACTTTGAATTGAATAAGATTAAATGGTGAATCTTGATCAATCACAAAATCTTTTAGGACAATTCTGTTTTCCGTATTTGTTTTTGCTATGAATTGGTTAGCTGTGATTTGTGGGGCGTTATTATCTTCGAAAAGAGGTTGTGCAGGGAACCAGAAATATCCACCATCTGGATTGTAAGATGTGCTTTCATCATTACCTCCTAATAGTTTTATATTTTTTACTAAGCCTCCATTCTTATCTATGATTTGAACCAAATTATAACTTCCATTGCTTCCCCAACCTTTTCTTTTTACCGTAAGTACTAAGTTATTTGTATGTGGGTCTATACGCATTCCAGCACCATAAAATTCTAACATTACATTTTCATCTTGGCCTAATTTATAGAAGTTTGGATTTAAGGTATTATTCTCAACATCAAATTGTGCAATAGTATTACCGCCATTCCAAGCACCCCCATTTGCGTTCCAATAAACATATTTTCCATCCGTACTAGCCGTTAGAGATCCTGCGTTCCACGCTCCCCATTGACCTTGAATAGATGTTCCACTTATTGGTATATTATTCATCTCATCATTGTTGAAAGGGTTTATTTTTAAAAGATGATCTCCGTTACCTACCCATACTATTCCTTTTCCATCTATTGTCAGTTGAGAATATTTATCTGTATATTGTTTTAGTATGTTATCAGTATTTATATCTATGATGTAGAGTGTATTATTACTCCCTACTGCATATAGTTTATTGTTTATTACAGCCATATTACCAATCTGAGTATTAATGCCTGCCAGGGTTTTGTCTATTTTAAGATTGTCAATGTCGAATACTGTAATTCCTTTACTAGTAGAGATGTACCCTTTACTTTTTGTCGCTCCTACAAATGCTCTTCCATCACCATTAATATCTTCTAGTGTAAGTACTTCTTTAAGGTTCTTATCTGTTACTACTAATCTGTTTTGTTGTTTAGAAATAAAATAGTAATAGTCTCCATATGCAGTAGCTGATGCAGTAGTCACACCAAATTTTTTCCCGGGATTATTTTCTCTATATACTCTATAGAATGGGTTATAGGATTGATCAATAAAATTTACTGTTCCATTATCATGACCAAACCAGTCTTCATTAACGATATAGAACCCAGAAGGTTTTATTAATGGAGTAACGTAGTCATTAGATAGGATACGAGTGTCGTCAGTAGTATTGTCGTCATTATTACATGCAAATAGGAAACTTACTAATCCTATTGCAAGAAATTTACTAAAGTTGCTTTTAATCATTTTTGTTGTTTTTTAATTGGTTAAAAATAGTTAAGCTATATAGTATTAGCAAATACTTTTTTAAAGTATTCTTATTTGTATAAAAGTCTTTTAACCATATAATTATAAAGGCGAGAATTAATTAGATCTTTTTTATTGCACAGGAAATGCTATTAGCCGAGTATAATTTTTTATTTTTAGAAATTATAAATAAGATTGGTTATTATGAAATATATCGGGACTCTATTATTATCAAGTGTTTTTCTTCTTAGTTGTACTACTAAAGAAACTTCAAAAAAGGAGACTGTACAAGAGCAAACACAAGTTTCAGATGCCTTTAATGATTTAGAACTTGGAATAGATGAAGCTAGAAAAATAATTGAATTGCCGCTGCATTGCATCGAAATTGAATACCCAAATAAACTAGGTCAAGTCTTAGGTCAAGATTCAGATTTAAAAACTCCAAAGCAGTTAAGACCAATATTTTATGGATGTTTTGATTGGCATTCTTCTGTGCATGGATTTTGGTCTATTGTGACCTTAATGCAAAAGTTTCCTGAGATTGATGAAAATGGTGAAATCAGAAAACGCTTGAATAATCTTATTACGAAGGAAAATTGTCAAATAGAATTGAATTTTTTTGAGGATAGCAATAATAAGAATTTCGAAAGAACATATGGGTGGGCATGGTTGTTTCAATTACATAGTGCTTTAAAAAAATGGGATGATAAAGATGCTCAGAGATGGGCAGATGTACTAGAGCCTCTTGCTGAAAAGTTAATGGAGCGATATGAAGATTATTTGCCTAAACTATTATATCCTATACGTACTGGAACACATGATAATACTGCTTTTAGTCTTTCATTATCTTTAGATTACGCTAATGAAACAAACAATACAAAGTTTAGAGATCTGATTGTCAAAACAGCAAATAGACTATATAAACAAGACCAAAACTGTAATATAAGTTTTGAGCCAAGTGGACATGACTTCTTATCTCCATGTCTAGAAGAAGCTAGATTAATGAGTAAAATTTTAAATACTCAAGAGTATTCAGAATGGTTAAAGAAATTTTTACCCTCTATTTATAGTGATGAGTTCTTATTAGAAACTGCAAATGTGTCTGACCGTACAGATGGGCATCTAGTACACTTGGATGGTTTAAATTTTAGTAGAGCAACTTGCCTTCAGGAAATTAGTATGAAATTACCTGAGCTAAAAGAAAAGCTTTTACCATTAGCCAATCAACATTTTAATACATCATTTAAAAATATTTCTGGTGATGACTATATGGGGAGTCATTGGTTAGGAACCTTTGCTCTATATACTTTATTACATAAATAAAAGATTTAAATACATTATGACTATTAAAGATTTGTTTGGTCGCGATCGCGACCAAAGTGAAATGTCGATAGATTGTGTCAGAGAACTATTTGATCTTAGTGTCGTTGCGAATACCTATATCTACCAGACATTAGATATGGAAAAAGATGAAAACTTAAGTGGTATTAAAGAAGGCTTCGTTGAAATTTTTGAGCAAGAGGATCCAAATATTGTATTAGATAATTTTAAATTTTACTTTTTTACGACTTCCAATAGTTTGTGTTTTTGTATTAGTAATAAGGTTATTGATGAAAATGAGAATGAAGTAACAGAAGCATTTCATTATTTTGCTGATTTGTCTGATGTGAACCAAAATAAAGTTTTTGTTGGTTATCAGGAAAATCAAGAAAAAGGGGAGATACCTGTGTTTGTTTCTGAGGAAGATTACATTTATTACAAAAAAGCTTTCCCTTATTTTATATTGCTTAGTGATTTTATGAAGTTCTTGAATCAAATTAGTGCGTTCGACAACCACTTAACGAGCATGGTAGAAAAGGCACAATTAGTAGATGTAGAAAGAATGAATCATCAACCTCCTATTAGTTCTTTATTTTACAATAATATTTGGTTTGATGTTGTGAGCCTTAGGGAGGGATTAAATTTATTAAAAGGAATTAGAGGTGTTAATAATACTGGTGAAGACCTATATACTGAGAATGGTAGTTTTTTAAATTTAGAAAAGGAGAATACCTATTTCTTAGTAGCAAAAGAAGATATAAAAGTAGAAAATTTTGAAGCATTAGAAGAAATTGAGGGATATGATATTAGTGTACAAGGATATCTATTTTTAGGAGACTTAACAGTAGAGAAAACATTTTTTTGTGACGATTTAGATTATTCACCTATTGTCGTCGTCAAGAAAGATCTTAAAGTATTAAATGCTTATTTCTGTGGGAATATACATTATATAGGAGGTAATTTGTCAGGAGACTTTATTTATTGTAAGTATATTAAAGGTCAATTACATGTACAACAAACTTTTGATGTAAGAGTCGTAGTTTCATGTAATATGAATTGTTATCTTAATAATATTAAGGTAAGTGTAATTATTAGTGATAATATGATTTATGGTGTGGATCGATTAAAAGATGAAAAAGGCAATCCATGTTTTGCTTTAAATCTATATCCTACAACACATAGTGTCAGAGATGTTTTTGATGATAGTATTAGAATTGATACGCTATGGGGAGTGGAATTTCCGAACGATGATGATATTATTCTAGCGCTTACTAATAATACTCGTATTACAAAGTATCGCAATCATTATGTCGGTTTCAATACTACAATAAGTAGTAGATTCAATGCTATTTTTAGTAAGATAAGTGATGATACAGAGAGATGTAGTTACCGAATAGATGATAACTTCTATTGTGAGTATTTCTATAATATTTTTGACTTTCAGGGTAAAAAGTATAGAGAAATCGGAAAACTAGATAAATTAGGTCATTACCAGGCTCGCATCTTGCATGATGTCGTAGAAGATACTTATGATGCTTATGTAGAATTTTACAAAGATGATAATGTTACTTTTATAAGTGCATTTAAATCTAAGTTGACAGATACTTTTACATCAACAAAGAGTGCTCAATTTTCATTCAATCAAGCAGAAGAAATATTTAATAAAGATAAAAGCTCTAAGTAGAGTTTTTATCTTTATTATTTTAATTATCCTATTCTAAGACCATTTACACATGGCTTATCCATTGTCATTAATGTTACCTCTTTTCCTTCTACTGCTCCCATTACCAGACATTCGCTCATAAAGTTTGCAATTTGTTTCGGTGGAAAGTTTACTACAGCTATTACTTGTTTACCTACAAGTTCCTCTATAGTATAAAGTTTAGTGATTTGTGCGGAAGTTTTCTTTGTACCAATTTCTTCTCCAAAATCCACTATAAGCTTATAAGCGGGATTCTTAACTTCTTTAAATACTTCAGCTTGTATAATTGTACCTACACGCATATCAACTTTTGAGAATTCATCCCAAGTTAGTTTATCTGTGTTTTCGCTCATCGTTCTCTATTTTATGGTTTTTTCAAAAATATTAAAATATTAGAATAATACCAATTGCTGGGGTGAATCCTCTTCTTGAGATAGGAAAGGAAAAGTTGTGATCGTATCAAATTGAAGCCTTTCTTTATGTAATCGTCTTAATGCGATTTTTGTACATGTAAATGATAAAGAAGGAGTGTCAAAAGTTTCAAAAGCTGTTTGAAGTTTTAAACTATTTAGTTTTCTAGCGATTGATAGGTGAGGTTCAGTACTTTTATAAGCATTTTTTATTTTAAGGGTATCCATTAGTTTTTTGGAATACACTTTAAGTATTTGCTTTGCAAGTTCATCTACGCTAAGATAAAATGCTCCATTCGGGAAAGAATTGAACTGGTTAAACTGTACAACTGTTGGATTAAAAGTAGAACAACATTTAGATGTTAGTAGAATAAGTTTTTCTATTTCATCTTCATTCATTTGAAATTCCGCAATCGTGATATGGGCAAGGGCATTTTTACTATTATACCATCCTATTTTTTCTGCTAATTGCAATTTCATCTGTTTTATAATTTCAATGAAAGCATCATCAGGCTGAAAACAAAGAGAGTATTTATTCGTATAGCTCATTATTAATTAGCTTTTTTAGCAAATTTAAAATAATATATAAGCTTTGATGTAGAATGCTAAAGCTTTTTATTAACAGTTTAAAGTGGATAAGTAAATAAGGTATAAGAGTCTTAAATGGCAAAATAAGATTTTTGAATATAAATAAGTGGCATTAATTAGTGTTTTAGTGTTGTTAATTCGTTTTGGTTAAGATGGTAATCTCAATATGTGTTTAAAATAGAATTATCTTTGATAGTAATTAAATTTCATAGTATTATGAGTTCTCGTTTTTTTCAATTGAGGTGTTTTAATATCATACTGATTGTTTTTTTTCTTGTTGCAGGATGTGTAAGAAAACCTGTTGAGAAAGAATTTTTTATTGACAATCCTACCAATGAGGAGATAGCTATCCAAATTGATAATAATAGAATAGTAGTAAATCCCTTGTCGTATGAGAGTGTTCTACTATCTGCAGGCAAGCATTCTTTTACTTATTTAGATCAAAATATTGAGTTTGTCGTAAAACCAAGTGATAAAGAGGTGGTGTTAAATCCTACTTTGCAACCCTATATCTATTACACTGATTTATATATTGGAGATGGACATACTGAGAGTGACCGGAATCGATTTAAAGAAAAATATTACTCAACGGTAAAAACATTTGATGGCGACTCAGTAGTTGTGCCGTTTAAGATAATAGATAATCAATTGTTTATTGAGCAGAGTAATTTTAATTGGTCTTTACGACCTTGGAATGCTTGGGCAAAGGAAATCTCTGCAGATCCCAAAGAAACGGGGGTATTACATGGTGTTCCTGTATGTAAATTATTTCGATTGAATGATTTTTATACAGAAATTGGTGAAATGGATACTGAAGAATTGAAGTATATTATTGGACATCTTCCTAAGAAAAAGCTGTCTGAAATTGAGGCTTATACACTTTGTAATGAGCAGTTTTCTTTTGATTGTGAGAGTGCAGATAGCGTATTAAAGGAAATAAAAGACGACTTTAAGTCATTAGTAGATATGTCTGATCAGGAATACCATTCAATACATGATAAGCTTTTTAAAAAAGATATAAGAAAGTTGTATTTTACTGATAAAGATTGCTATAATGTAAACGATTCAGTTTTCTTTAAAGAATCAAGGCGACTAGCCGCGAAAGTAAATGAATTGGAAACAATGAATGCTTTTATTATTAAGAAACCATAGTTAAATACAAAAAGGGATTATCTATTTTACAATATGTAGATAATCCCTTTTTATATAATTTTATATCACTAATTACATCACAATAATTCTTCCTCTAAAAGGTTCTTTAGTGTGTATATCGATATTGTGAGCTTTAGAAACATATATTTTACAAGGTTCTATTTGGTAAACAAATTCATCTATTAGTTTAGAAACTTGTACTATTGGGTTTTCAATTCTATGATCATTAAAATCTACAACAAGTAAATCGTTATCAAAGTCAAGGGCAGAAAATTCTTTAACGTATTTCATAATTAAGTGTTTTATATTTTAGTTAAGTTACAAATTATATAATTGGAACACAATTGTTTTTAAGATATTATATTTTAGGAGATTATCAGAGTTTTTAAGATAGCGCTAAAATTTGTGGTATATTTATCTACATATATAAAATAATAGTCAATAAATTATAAAAAGATAATTAATGGTTAATCAGAGCAGTATTGGAAATAAGAAAAAGCCTAAAGTGTCTATTTTTTTTATTTTTGTCGCAATTTATATTTTATCTTCATTTTCGAGTTACTTTACCAACTTTATAGAGTATAAAAATCAGTTCTTTCACGATTTAGAAATAGTATTAGAAGGAGAACAGTATCAAGGAGTAGTTGGTTTTTTAGAGACGGATGAAGGAAGATTTCTTGAGATAGAATTTGTCAATAATAACAATGAAGTTCTTGATGCTCCTGTTGATATGTTATTTCAGTTAAAAAACAGTTATATAGGAGAACGCCAGTTTGCGTATCTTAAACCTTCAACAGGCGAAATAGTCATCGTAAAATCTATAACGATTTATCTGATAATTGGTGTATTAGTGGGTTGTCTATTTATTCTATCTATAATTTTTGGAGTTTTATCTTCTTTTTTGCGATCGATATCGAATGCGCTTGGAAATTTTGTAGCTCAAATTAATGCGCTCGTAGTGGTTCCTATAATGTTACTATTTATTGATTCTGTTTTTATCTTGATGATAAAGGATAGTCTTTTTCAATCTGATAACCAGAGAACTATTGTGATGGTACTTACTTTTTTATTATCATTTTTTATTATAGCGTATGTAATTAGAAAAGTTAAGAGTATCCAGTCAAAATATTCTGTTTCCACTAAAACTCAAGATAAGCATTATAGTAAACATAATATTGATGGTGAAGCGAGTTATGATATAGTAAGTTCTAAAGAAGAGATGTTGAAAAATGATTTAATTGAGCGTAAAAAGATTAAATATAAGCATCAGACATCTAGATATCAATAAATGTAAAATATTTTTTAAAAGAATAAGATATTGAATTTTATTAGTGAAAATATAATGGGCGTGACTTACTTGCTATGTATCTTTTATAGCATGTGGCTCACTTACAAGATTATTAAAAATGGTTCTTTAGGAAGAGGTTGCACAACTTATGTATATGTTTTTATAGTGGTTAGTGCAATCATGGGGTTCACTATTGGCGTGTCAAGCTTTGTAATACAAGATATTTATAAAAAAACAACGACAATCTATAATGGCGAGAGGTATATAGGTGAAGTTATATCGTATGAATCTTATGATAGCTATGATTCTGATACAGGAAATACCACTGTGATGTATACTCCAGTCATAGCCTTTACTACTCATAATGGTCAAGAGATTGAATATCAACTTTCGTATTCTTCTAGTTCTGAGCCTTATAAGGGGCAACTGTATAAGATTTATTATGATGAGGCAGCTCAAACTACTGTAGAAGTCGGTTTTGGAGCCTTTTCAATGTTATTTATTTTAATCCTGTTTCAAACTATATTAGTGGGTGTATTTATAGGGGTGGTGATGTTTGCTATGGGGCGAGATATGAGAGGTTATAAAAGAGTGGTATCCTATGTAGGTTTGAATATTATAATACCCATAATTATGATTGCCTTTAGCCTCTTGTTAATTTATGTATTGTTTAATGGAGATGATAAACCTCTGTGGGTAAGTTTTGTATGTGGTTTGTTTGCGTTTTTTTTAATCTTAGGTACAATTGGTTATTTCAAAGGTGTTGTCGGCAAAAATGTAAAATGGGTACAGACAGGACATAATAGTTGGAGTGCTATTGTAGAAGAGGATGAGGAAGAACAACATATAATAGATTCAAAGGATAACAATGATTTAATACATAAAAAAAAGAATAAGTATAAGCAGAAAACCTCAAGATATGATGATTAAAAAAAGGATAGCTTATTAGCTATCCTTTTTTATTTATATTGTATTTTATTCTTTTGTTACAATCTGCATTGTTTCACGATTTACTTGTTTTAATAGTAATGTTTTTCCACTAATAATGGTAGCTGCAGAATGCTCATCAAAATGTCTTATCGTATATAAGGATACGTTCTCATTATAGCTTACTTTAAATTTGTCTGCTAAGGCTGCTCGCAAATCTGTAAAATGATTGAATTTGTCTTCTGCGCAAACTGAAAAGCTAATTGCAGAGTTTTGAATAACATTTACCTTTAAATTATATTCGTGGAATAATCTGAAGATATCACTGATATTTTGTTCCATTATAAAAGAAAAATCTTTAGAAGATAAGGATATCAATAGTTGATTTTTTTTAACAATAAAACATGGTGTTTGCGGTGTCAGAGCAGCTCCTTTTGATACATTTGTTCCCGATAATGTTGGGTTTAGAAATGACTTTACATATAATGGTATTTCTTTTTGTCTTAAGGGTTGTAAGGTTTTAGGATGGATTACAGATGCTCCATAAAAAGCTAGTTCTATCGCTTCTTGATAAGAGATATGCTCTAGTAAAGTTGTCTCTTCAAAATAGCGCGGATCAGCATTAAGTACACCAGCGACATCTTTCCAGATTGTTACGCTTTCTGCGTCTAGTGCATAAGCAAATATAGCAGCTGAATAATCAGAGCCTTCTCTGCCCAGTGTCGTTGAGAAGCCATTAGAATCAGATCCTATAAAACCTTGGGTAATATATAATTTTGTTTTATCTATATTGGTTGTTATGTTTTGTTCTGTTTGTGTCCAATTTACCTCTGCATCTCTATAGGTCGTATCTGTTTTTATTAAATTGCGGGCATCTATCCACTCATTGTTTATCCCACATTCTTTTAAATAAAAATGTAAAATAATAGTTGAAATTAATTCTCCGTAGCTTACTATTTGATCATAAACGAAATTATAATTAGGCGACTTATTGTTTAGTAGGAAATAGGTGATTGCGTCAAATTGTTCTTTTAGTTTTGTGTAAATAGGATGATTATCTAAAGGGAAAAGTTCTTTTACAATTGCATAGTGATACTCTTTTACAATATCTACTGATTCAGCTAAATCAAATCTGTTTTGGAAGTAATTATGAACAACAACTTCTAGTGCATTTGTCGTTTTCCCCATAGCAGATGCTATGATTAGGCTATTGTTGTAACCAACAGTTTTTAATACTTGACATACATTTTTTACATTTTCTGCATCTCGTACAGAAGCTCCTCCAAATTTGAATACTTTCATGGATTCTTAATCACTTAAATTGTTTATTCCTTTTTCATCTATTTGAACAGTGTACCAGTCTTTCAGTACAGTTGCCCCTGTTTTATTATAAAAGTCAATGGCAGGTTCATTCCAATTTAAAACAACCCATTCTACTCTTTTTACATTCTGCTCCTTAGCAATTTTCATTATTTCTTTATACAGCGCCATTCCCGCACCAGTTCCTCTACTGTTTTTGCTAACGATCAAATCTTCTAAATGAATTGTCTTTCCTTTCCACGTAGAATATCTGTTGTAATAAAGCGCCATACCAACAGTTTCATTATTGTGTTCAGCTAGTAATACATTAAATAATGGAGTGGCAGAAAAGCCATCTCTAATAAGGTCATCAACTGTGATGTCTACCGCATTGGGTTCGTTCTCATATTCAGCTAATTCGCGGATAAGTTCCAATACTCTTGGCATATCCTCAACAGTTGCCTTTCTTATATTCATTATCAATTATATTTAGCAGTTATTACTTCGAAAGAATAACAAAAATAACGATATTTGCAGAATTAAAGACACAACTTAAGAATCATTTTTATAATGACAACAGAAAGAAATCAAACCTTAGGAGAGTTCATTATTGATAAACAAGAAGACTTTAAATATTCTTCTGGAGAGTTATCAAGATTAATCAATTCTCTTCGACTTGCAGCTAAAGTTGTTAGTCACCAAGTAAACCAAGCTGGTTTAGTGGACATTGTTGGAGCTTTTGGAAAGCAAAATGTACAAGGAGAGCAACAACAAAAATTAGATGTTTATGCAAACGAAGTGTTTATCAAAACATTAATCAATAGAGAAATCGTTTGTGGTATTGCATCTGAGGAAGAAGATGATTTTATCGAAATTCACGGTAAAAATGGAGGAAATGATAACAAGTACGTAGTACTGATGGATCCGCTAGATGGATCATCTAACATCGATGTTAACGTTTCAGTAGGAACAATTTTTTCAATTTACAGAAGAGTTACGCCAATAGGAACTCCTGTTAAGAAAGAAGACTTTTTACAAAAAGGGGATAACCAAGTAGCTGCAGGTTATGTAGTATATGGTTCTTCTACAATGTTAGTTTATACTACTGGATGTGGTGTAAATGGATTTACTCTTAATCCTGCTATAGGAACATTCTATTTATCTCATCCAAATATGAAGATAAACGAAGATGGACATATCTATTCAATCAATGAAGGTAATTATGTTCACTTTCCACAGGGAGTAAAAGACTATTTAAAGTATTGTCAAGCAGAAGAAGACGATCGTCCTTATACTTCTCGTTACATAGGTAGTTTAGTTTCTGATATTCACAGAAATATTTTAAAAGGAGGTATCTATATTTATCCTACAAGCTCTAAAGCACCAAAAGGTAAATTGAGATTGTTATATGAGTGTAATCCAATTGCTTATATAGTGGAACAAGCTGGAGGTAGAGCATCAGATGGTTATATGAGAATTATGGAAATTGAGCCTACTGAATTACATCAAAGAGTACCTTTCTTCTGTGGTAGTAAAAACATGGTAGCGAAAGCTGAAGAGTTTATGGCTAAGTACAAATAAGTAAGAATATATTATTATAAAAAACAAAAGTCTCTAAAGGAATTTCTTCTTCAGAGACTTTTGTTTTTATTCTTTTTTTAAGTGTTGTATTTCATTGATAAAAGTATCTATATCTACATTTAAGACTAATAAGGATAAAGACTTATCTACTAAGTAATCGATATTAGTTGTAAAGCCTAATGCGACAGCAAACTTTTTCAAAATTTCTTTTTGTTTAGGACCTAATACGTGATCAACATAAACCATTCTTGCTAAATCGTATAATCGCTCAATCCTATTAATTTCTAAGTAAGGAGGATTAACTGGATATTTTTCGGGATGTTCTAATATTGCGTGATAATCAGTCTCAGAAATGTCTAAGCGCTGTGCTAATACATCAATAAACGCCTTTTCTTCAGGGCTAAGATGTCCATTTTCCATTGCTACGCGTACAATAGAAGCAAAATGCCCTTTGTTACGCTCTTTAAATCCTGCATCAAATAAATCTGTATATGACATTTTCTTTCTTTTTTGAGTTATTAAATTGGTTGAATTATAAAAGTAAGGTACTCAAAAAATAATAAATTAGCGTTAATAAAATCAAAAAAATAATTAATCCCTAATTGAGTTAGTTATTTGATAAAGATATCCTTTATTTATTGTGTTTTAAAGGTTGTTGATTTTGGATTAAAGAAAATTCGCTTTAACTCTAAGCTATTTCATTATTTTATAAAAATGATACCAAAACTTATGTGTATTTTTGTTTTGTAAAGTATTCAGAAAGAATTAATTTGTAAAAATGACTGAGAATCCTAAAATTACAAAATACGATAAAGCATATTTAAGAATTGCCAGAGAGTGGGGGCAACTTTCATATTGTAAAAGAAAAAAGGTGGGCGCTATTATTGTAAAAGATAGAATGATTATTTCTGATGGTTACAATGGTACTCCTTCTGGTTTTGAGAACTGTTGTGAAGATGAGAATGACGTTACTCATTGGTATGTATTGCACGCAGAGGCAAACGCAATTCTTAAAGTAGCAAGTTCTACCCAGAGTTGTCAAGATGCTACTTTATACATTACAATGTCGCCATGCAGAGATTGTAGTAAATTAATTCATCAAGCAGGTATCAAAAGAGTAGTCTATCTTCAAGGATACAAAGATATGGCAGGAATAGATTTTTTAATAAAAGCAGGGGTTGAGGTTCTTCATCTTCCCGATTTAGATTAATTATTATATATACATGAAGAAAATCTTTTGGCCTTTTATAATTGCTATTTCATTATCCCTTGGAATTCTCTTAGGAGGCTTTATTGTTTCTGCATCTTATCGTTCTAAGAATAGTTATTTTACCAATCACAATAAGTTGAAATTAAACCGACTAATTGATTTTATCGAACAAGAATACGTAGATAACGTAGATACAGATTCTATTGTTGATAAAACGGTAACGACTATATTAGAACAATTAGATCCTCATTCAATTTACATTGCGAAAAACGAGATGCAGAGTGTTACGGAATCTATGCAAGGTAGTTTTGTAGGTATTGGTATCAACTATTATTTTTATAAAGATAGTATTGCAGTTATTAGAAATATTCCTGATGGACCTGCAAGTAAAGCTGGTATTAAAGCGGGAGATAGAATATTATCTGCTGATGGTGTTTCATTGCATGGTAAAGCTATTGCTACTGACAGTATAGCTAAATATCTTAGAGGGAATAAGGATACAAATGTAGCCTTGTCTATTTATCGAAAAAAAGAGAATAAGGAAAGTGAAGTTATAGTTAATAGGCAACCTGTTTCTTTAAAGAGTGTAGATGTCGCTTTAAAATTGAATGATGGTTTAGGCTATATTAAGATTAATCGTTTTGCAAGTACGACCTATGCTGAATTTAATGTTGCACTCAAACAACTAATAGCAGAGAATATTACAGGTCTTATCTTAGACTTACGAGATAATGGTGGTGGATATATGGATCAAGCTATTAAAATATTAGATGATCTATTAGAAAAAGACCAAATCGTAGTTAAGACAATCAATAAAGGTGGAAGTGAAAAAGTAACTAAGTCAAAAAGCAATGGATTATTCACTTCTAAACCACTATATGTTTTAGTAAATGAAAATAGTGCCTCAGCGAGCGAAATTGTGGCGGGTGCTATTCAAGATAATGACAGAGGACAAATAGTAGGGCGCCGTACTTTTGGTAAAGGGCTTGTACAACGCGAACTTTTGTTAGGGGATGGTTCTGCAATTCGTCTGACAACAGCAAGATATTATACTCCTTCTGGACGATCTATTCAGAAGTCTTATAAAAACGGAATTGAAGAGTATAATAATGATTTTCGCACACGATATGAACACGGCGAACTATATGCAGCAGATAGTATTAAAGTTGCAGACAGTTTACAATTTAAAACTCTAAATGGTAGAGTTGTCTATGGAGGTGGAGGTATTGTACCAGACTTATTTGTGCCAATAGCACAGAAACATGGAGAGGACACAACTATCGTATTAATGAAGACGGGTATCGTGAGCTATTTTGTCTTTGAACAGATTGATAGGGATAGAGAGCGATTTGAAAAAATGTCAAAAGAAGAAGTTATCAACTATGTTATGAATGATAATAAGATGTTTAATGCATTTATTAAGCATTTACAAGCGAATAACTTATTCTTCAAATTAGATAAGAGAAAAGAGGTCGTTAAGTATTATCTAGCAGCAGAATTTATTAATCAGTTGTTTACACCAGAAGATTATTATTTATGGTTGCTTAAGGAAGATGATATGGTTAAAACAATAGATAAAACAGTAAAGAAATAGAATAGTGTCATTTACCTATTATAAATAATTGAATAGTTCAAAAATAGGATATAAAAAA
>NZ_BAEX01000073.1 GCF_000246945.1 Myroides injenensis M09-0166 | reverse complement strand
TTCATTAATTATTATATTCAATTATGTTGTTATACAACTTTGTTAATGTTTCTTCTCTTTTTACCTTGCTTAACTCACATTCCCATACTATTAAAACTCTCCAGCCAGCTTCGGTAAGCTCAATTTTATTTCTTTTATCCCTTTCAACATTCTTCAATATTTTTGGAATCCAATAGTCTGTATTACTTTTGGGCATCCTATTCAGTTTACATCCTGTATGAGCGTGCCAAAAGCATCCATTTACAAAGACTACTGTCTTGTATTTTGGCAAAACAATATCAGGGTTGCCAATCAACTTTTTGTTGTAAATTCTATATCTTAATCCTTTGCTAAATAGAAATTTACGAGTGATGATTTCAGGCTTGGTGTCTGTTTTCCTGATTTTGCTCATTATTTCACTTCTTTTTTCTTTTGAAAATTTATCTTTCATACAGTCAGGCTATTGAGCAAAAAAATAAAAGATTCTTACTTTCAAGAAGAAAAATCTAATCTTACAAAGATACTCAAAAAAAGTTCAAGTTAAGAGGTGTGATATAAACATTTCAGCCTGTATTTCATAATTATATATACACCACTACTTCGTTATAGAAACAACTTTTTCTATCATTATTCTCGCTATTTTTTCAAATGCTTTGTTTCAAATTCTTCTGTTAACTCAACTACTTTTTTGAACAATGCTACCATTTCAGCCGTTTGTTTTTCCAATTTAAAGAGGTAAGCAGATGCTTTTTTCTCTGAAAAGTTACTGTATAGCAGCTTTACAATTTGGTTGTAATTTACACCTACGGAACGAAACTGACTGTGGAAAGAAGTCAATCGCATATAAAAATCAACAGTTCCTTTGTCAATTTTTACGGATTTCATTTCCTTTCCAAATAATAATGAAACGATGAATCTTGCCTTATTATCCATTCCTGATTGGTCAAAAAGAGCTAAAAATTTAGCATTTTCCTCATCCGTAAGACGAAAAACATAGCGGTTCATTTTTGGATTAAGCTTGGGCTTTCGTCCGCCTTTGTTGTATTTTCTATTAATTTCTTCCATAATAAATCCATTTTTAATTTTTAACCATTCGACTTCGGAGAAATGGTTTAGCTCCCTGCGTAAGGGCAAGTAGTCTTGAGGCACTAAACTCGATTTAGAGTGCCTCAAGACACAACTTGCCAATATCTGATGATATTAAAAATCCGCTCTTCGAGACGGATTATAGTTAGCAAGGAAAACGCCCATTTCCTGTATCAAATTTCGGAAAGAAAAACAGATGCACCGCAAGCCAATGACAGCCAAATAGTGCCAATGACAGCCACTTTAATTCAGATTGAGACTGTTTTTATTTCATTTGTGTTCGTTTAGCTGGCTGATTGGATACAGAGTTAATCAATAGGTTAAAATGATTGCTGGCAGATTGTAGTTTTTTCAATTAATTGAAAAGATGCAGGTGCATAGATAGTTGCATCGGTACAATGAGATATACAACTAACTGTTCAGCTAAACAAACAGCTAATTTGAAATAACATTAAAAACAAGTGATATGATACACGAAGACAACAAAAAACAACAACCCGAAGGACAGGATTTTTCTTTAGAAAATTTTATTGGCTATGAAAAGAAACAGTCTGCACAGGAACAACATCGGGACGACTTTACCACTCCCGAAACAGACGGAAATGCTGAAACGGAAAATACAAAATCCACAGCAAGTAATACCAAGAGAACAACCTCAAAGTCAAAGAAGCTGACCAAAGAGGATTACTGCGGTCAGTTCTTTAAAATTCCGAATACAAGAGCAAGCAAAGGGAAATCGGTCTATGTAAGACAGGAACACCACGAAACGTTTAACAGACTTATCGGCATTATGGGTATCGACAAACTCACGATTTATGCGTATCTGGATAATATTATCGAATACCACTTTCAAGAGTTTGAAGAATTGATTAGGGAAATCTACAACGAAAATTACAAGCCGTTGTTTTGATTGCGGTACGTTGATGGGTGGTGTGTTCCTTCCTTTTAAAATTATTTTTCAAAACAAAAAACAGAAAAAAAAGAAAGCCATTTTAACAAGGCGGACAGGCGGAAAAACCAAAAGGAAACGGAATAAGTCCCGAAGGGTGGCAGGGCAACACAACAACTCGGTGAAGTCACCTTTTTGCCCTGCCATTATGCCGTAAGCTTTTGGTTGGGCGGTGCGGTGGATGTCCGCCTTACTTTTGCTACCTTTTTGTTCTTTTTGGAGAATAGTTTTTACTAAATATTACTTGTAAAAAGACTCTGCTGTTTTGGATATAACCTATTAAATGTTTCTTTTTCATCAGAATGCCAATAACAGCCAAATACTGCCACTGAGTACCACATTGGGATATTCTATATAACATAGAGCTTAATTTTGTTATGAATTAAAATAAATTACATATGGAAATAGCTGTTTTAGATATTCAGATTTTAAAAAAATTGCAAAGGGAAATAAAGGAAGTTTCTAATTTGATTAAGGAAATGACCTCTCCATACAAAGCATTGCAACAGGCAACAAAATGGCTCGACCAACAGGAAGTATGTCAATTGCTCAACATTAGCAAACGGACATTACAGACATACAGGGCAAAAGGTATTATTGGGGCAACGCAAATTAATAGAAAGACGTATTTCAAATTATCCGATATAGAATTATTTATGCAGAAATCACAACCATTAAAAAAACTAAAGAAATGAAACAAATTGGAAATTCAAACGAGGATATGCTTGCCCTAATCGAAGCTGTTGTTGCTATAAAAAATGAACTGCTGTATATCAAAACACATTTCCATCCTTTACTGCAAGGGGAAATATATCTGACGGGTGAACAGGTTTGTGAAATGCTATATATCAGCAAACGGACATTGCAACAGTACAGAGATGACGGAGTTGTACCCTTTATCAAACTTGAACGGAAAATTCTTTTCCGAGAATCAGACATTATCAAAGTATTGGAAGACGGTTATCAAAGTGTCGTCTAAAACCAAAAGATTATTGTAAAATATCAGTAAAAAAACAGCCCACTGCTTTAAGCGGTGGGCTGTGGTGTTTTATGGAAGTAGTGATATTACTGCTTACAAGCTTGTAACGAAAGAACTTTCCAACCCCTTAAATTTATGCGATACCTTTTGCATATCCTTACCGACTTTCTCGTTGAGTATTTTCGCATAAATCTGCGTGGTGGCAATATTCTTATGCCCTAACATTTTGCTCAAACTTTCCAACGGAACGCCCTCGCTCAAAAACAATGTTGCAAACGTATGGCGTGCCAAATGAAAGGTTACTTTCTTTTCTTTCAGGCAGTCGATAAGTTTGGATATTTTCTTTAATTTGTCATTACAGACTGTGTTTGAGGGAACAGGAAAGACCTTACCGTCGTTTGATAATCCTGCATATTTCTCAATAATCATTTTCGGAATATCCAACAGCATTACATTAGACGATGTAGATGTTTTCTTTCTCCGTATAATAATCCATTGGTTACCATCAAAGAACTCTTGGATATTGCTACTTTTTAGCCCTTTTAAATCTGAATAGGAAAGCCCTGTAAAGCAACTAAAAACAAAAAGGTCTTTAACCAATTCATCAATCTTCTTTTCACAGTTGAATTTTACAAGCTCTTCCAACTCATTCCGCATTAGATAGCCTCTATCCTTATCCTTTTTGGTGTTCTTGTACTCACTGAACGGATGAAAGGCGAGGTGCTTTCTGTTCATTGCCAATCGGCACACGGTTGTAAAACCAATCATATAGAGCCAAATCGTATTATGCACTAAACCTTTGTCGTTACGCAAGTAATAATCAAACTCTTGTACAAATTCACAATTCAGGTCGGTAAAAGACACATCGGAATATCCGTATTTTATCTTTGCAAAATTCCGCAGGTGCATTAAAAGTGTTTTGTATTTACCGTGTGAACCTTTTACCCGAAGTCCGCTCTTTACCTTTTTGTCAAAGTCGGACAAAAACTGTTCATAGAATTTGAAAAAGGTCAATTCTCCGCTTTCCATTCCGAGAAAGGTGTTTTTTAGTTTTGCACTATTTACAGCTCCCTCGTTTTTCAGGATTTTGGAATAGCATTCCTCAACACCAAAACGTATTTTGTCAAGTTTACTATTTAAGTCTTGGGCTTCTCGGCTTTTTCCTAAAACCCTGCCATACTTCAAATCCCAATTTGGTGCGGAAATATCCAATTTGGTGCTGAATGCAGATTGTTGACCATTCACAGTAATTCTGCACATAATCGGAACCATTCCGTTTTTCTTGGGTGCATTCTTTTTAAGGTAGAACAATACCTTAAATGTTGATTTTTTTGTCATTTCCATACTCACAATTCATTAATGTAAAATTAAACTTAAGTGAGCTACGGAACAATAAGAAAAACCACGCAAATAACTGAAATACAGCGGTATAAAATATTTTGTTTGAATGTTTTAAAGTAACGATTTAGTAACCTTACTTTTTCCAAACCTCGCTTTTTTCCGCCTTATTCCACATTACCAAAAAAATAAAAATCGTTGTAAAACCCTTATTGATAAGGGGTTTTTCTGTTTTTAATCTTTGATGTATTTTTGCTGAAAATTTGTTTTAAAAATCACGCTAAATTAGATATAAACAGTATTCAATAAACAAAAGAATAAAAATAAAAAACATAAACTTAACTAACTAAAAAACAACACAATAACACACAAATAATATAATATTACACTTTTATTATTATAAATTAGAAACTAAAAAACGCTAACTCACCTATATTTTATACTAAAAAATACTTAAGTATGTTAACCATTATTAATCTCTTGTATATAACATCTATAACTAACAATTAATATATATTAGATATCAAAGTCATCTTGACTTTATAGTTTTCTGAAATTTTATCACCTCATAACGATAAAATCCAATAAATTCTATATCAAGTATATCTTTTAGATGTCAATAAGTGATGAGATTTTTAATAAACACTGTAACTATCTTCGCAAAACAAAAAGCACCTCACTTTTTTAAAATCACAAAAGACATATATAGTTAAATAACAATACTTTAGCTTACAAATAATCTATTGAGTTAAAATTTGGATGCTTGCTAAGGCTAGTATTCATAAGGACTCGAGCTAAATGCTTCAACAATTCCCCATAATTGTTCTATACAGAAAGTTATTTGTTGAAGGAATCTTGAAGAACTCTTGAAGCATTGTTGAAAAAATCATATCGCATATATTAGTGATGGCACATAATGAATCAATTATCTCACGAATCATTTTAGCTACTTCTGTTCAAAAAAGATCTTTGAAGAATTAAATGGCTGCACCGAATTAATTAGATAAGTGATAATAAGATGAAGTCACCTTGATTTTTTAACTTTCTAAAATTTCTATACCCCACCTTTTTTTATTTTAGAAAAGTCAAGACAACCTCATCTTAATTAATACTTACATGAATTATTATTACAACCAAATCCTAAAAATGCTTGTAAAAACAAATAGATAGCAGGAATGGCTAATATCCATAATTGCGCATAGAAACTCTGAATTAACAATAACACTCCTAATCCCAATCTGATCCAACGAACTGGAGTCCACCCTTTAAAATACTTAATCATCCTATTGTTTTTTATATAATACAAACATAATAATTATCAAAAGCTAATAGTGTAACAATTGTTACTGTCTATAGCTAAAACAAGCGATATCTTCGTCTAGAATAATAACATAAAAAACAACAAAGATGAAAAAAATAGTATTAGCTCTAGCAATCGTATTATCGCTAAACACCATTAGTTATGCCTCTTCTATAGCTAATGATCATATTGAAAAAGCAATGTATCAAGAAACAAAGGGAAATAAGTTTGCAATCTTGGTACAATCCACAAAGAACCTACAGGCGTCAATTATGACGGCATCTGAAATGATTAAAGCTAACCCAAAAGTAGATTTTGAAATTGTCATAATGGGACAAATGGTACAGGAACTAAACAATAGAGATCTACGTCCTGCATTAGATGCTGCAAACAAAGCTGGGATTAAACTAATTGTTTGTGAATTTGCACTTGATGCTTACGCAGTACAATTAAAGGACTTACCTAGCTATTTCATTGGCACGCCAAACGCACATAAATATATGTTTCAATTACAAGAAAACAAATACAATACATTATCCATATAGCCAGCTTTAAATAAATAAAAAACTCCGCATTCTTTTACAGAATACGGAGTTTTGATTATTAAGCTCCTCCCAATCGTTAAGCTTTATCTAACTTACCCTAAATAATCCTCAATAACAAAGATTATATCACTTTTAACACTTATTAATCTTCTCACCCCCTTATTCTTTTATACGAATATCTTCTAAAAAAAGTCTATAATCTCCTTTTACAATTCTAATTTTACCATAATAGCACATAATAGTTTACCTTAAAAGTTAATTTTAAAAAAAGACATTTATATCTTTTTATTATTCAATAGTTTTGTCTCAAAGTTAATCGATACAGATAAACACAACTATCATCTAAAATATCAATAACCAAAATGGGAGTATTTTCTAAGACATGTCAATATGCGATAAGAGCAGTATTTTACATTGCTAAGAGAAGCGAACAAGGATATAAATCTAATATTAAAGAAATTGCATCTGAAGTCAACTCTCCAGAACACTTTCTTGCCAAGATATTACAAAAACTTAGCAAAGAAGGACTTATTCAATCAATCAAAGGACCAAATGGCGGTTTTTATATTGACATACCTCACCTAGATAGACCATTGATAGATATTGTTATTGCTATTGAAGGAAAAGAATTACTCACAGAATGCGGTATGGGATTAAGTTACTGTTCTGAAAAGAACCCGTGCCCACTGCATAAAGACTTTAAAATAATAAGAACCAAATTAATAAAGCTATTAAAATCGACAACTATTGGTCAATTTAATGAAGAGCTTCTACAAGGTCAACTCACTTTAAATAAATAAATTAAGTTCTATAAAACATATAATACTTACACAATAATAAAAGACAAAAACATCTTAAATATAAACAACTAACAAAACAGAATAAACTAACTGAAAATGAAAACTATACTGATAAAATAATAACACAATAATAAAAGACAAAAACATCTTAATATATACTTAAAAACACAAAAAAATGACAACAGAACACAAAGAGCTCGTAAAAGCAACCATTCCAGTATTAAGAGAAAATGGAGTATTACTAACCAAACATTTCTACCAAAGAATGTTTACACATAATCCAGAGTTGAAACATGTTTTCAATATGGGTAACCAACAAAATGATAGACAACAAACAGCCCTAGCAATGGCAGTATTAGCCTATGCTGAGCACATCGACGATCCTTCTGTTCTATTTCCTGTTGTAAACCACATTGGACATAAACACACTAGTTTAGATATCCGAGCTGACCATTATGCTATAGTTGGAAAACACCTCATTGCTTCTATTCAAGAAGTTTTAGCAGATGCTGCAACTCCACAACTTTTAGAAGCTTGGACTGTAGCCTACCGGGAGCTAGCATCACTTATGAGTGGTCATGAACAAACATTATACAACAAGCAAACTAATAAAACTGGTGGCTGGTCAGGTTGGAGACCATTTATTGTTAAACAAAAAGTAAAAGAGTCTGAAGAAATTACTTCATTTTACCTTTATCCTTCAGATGGTGGCAGTGTAGCTGACTTTACTCCAGGACAATATATAAGTTTAAGGTTATTCTTACCAGAATTGAATCTATTACAACCACGCCAATATAGTATTTCGTGTGCACCTAATGGACAATATTATCGCATATCTGTAAAAAGAGAGGCTGGTACACAACATCCAGATGGTTTAATTAGTAATAGGCTACACGATCATATAAAAGAAGGAGATATTGTTGAACTGACTGCTCCTGCAGGTGTATTTACCTTACAGACCCAGCCAAAAACAAAAATATTCATTAGCGGTGGTGTTGGACAAACGCCTTTACTGGCAATGCTAGAAAGCTTATTAACTACTAATACCTCTACTGCTATCAAGTGGATTCACGGCTGCAGAAATAAAGAGGTACACGCATTTAAAAACAGGTTAGAAGAACTAGAGCGCAATCACCAAAATTTAAGTCAACATATTTTCTATGATGTAGTAGAAAATACAAGCGAGCAATTATACCAAGGATGGGTAGATCTAGCTATGCTAAAAGATGATATCATATTAGATAATGCAGAATATTATATTTGTGGACCTGGTGCATTCATCAATAAACACTACACTTATTTAATTGAAAACAAAATAGATAAAGCTAACATTCATTTTGAAGAATTTGGTCCAGCATCATTAACCTTATAAATAGTTTTTTTAATATTTTAAATAAAGTATGAGCAAATAAAACGCCAGCTTCTAAATAGAAAGCTGGCGTTTTTTATTCTGAGAATATTGTAATACTTACATTTTAATTACTTAAGACGACTCGCTAACTTATCTTCTTTGTACTCTCCTAATACATTAAGATACTTTGTTACTTTTCTGACCTCTTCTAAAGCCTTATAATACCTATCATAGTCTTGGTCAACTAAAACTACATTAACGTGAAAAGAATATTCAAAGACACAATCAGAAAGAGGTACGGACTGAATCTTAGTTAGATTTAAACCGTGATCAGCTAATATTTCTAATACTTTACTTAAGCGACCCTTTTGGTGATCGGTATAGAAATACAAAGTAGCTTTATTAAACCCTTCTACTTTCATTGGTTTTGTACCTACTAAGTAAAATCGGGTAAAATTGTCATAAATATCATGGATATTCTCTGCTAATATTTCTAGGTTATACATTTCTGCCGCTAACTTTGAACCAATAGAAGCGACACCTTTTAATTGTTTATATTGAATATTTCGCGCACATGTAGCAGTATCGTCCATTGCTAAGCGCTTCCAATCTTCATGTTGATCAAGAAAGTTTTCACATTGTAAAAGTGCCATAGGATGCGTACGAACCTCTGTTATATCATTAAGAGTCTGCCCCTTAAGACCTAACAAATTATGCTTAATAGGAAGCGCAATTTCTCCTCCTATATAAAGTTTATTCTTTGTCATTAAAGAATAATTAGGTAAGATAGATCCAGCTATAGAATTTTCGATAGCCATCATTCCATAATCTACTTTTCCTGATACGACTTGTTTAACTAGTGAATTAAAAGTTGGACTATCTACAATTTCTACTGCCTCTTCTTTGTAAAAACGCTCTACTGCTTCATGGTGGAAAGATCCCTTAATCCCCTGAATAATAACGGACTTCATAAAATTAGTTTGTTTGGTAATTATTAAGACTATCAAAGTTAATAGATAATCCAATAGATACAGGGTTTTTATAGCAAAAAAACATTTTTATATCATATCTATTGATAATCAAAAATAGACATACTAAAACAACCACTATCCAAGCCTCTGAAAATTACAAGCCACTGATAAGACAACGAGTTATCCTACTTTTAAATTCTAATAGATTATAAACTTGACAAAGTTTAATTAAATTTAGTTAAGTCATTCTCTGTCCTAACTCCTTAAAAAAACAACTATTTTTAGCACAACACACTCGTAGTCAACCCAAATAGCAAAACGTTAAAATTTAGAGGAGTTACAATACAATTTGTACCTTTAACTAATAAAATAAAAACAACTCACAATGAAAAAAATAGTTTTATTACTAGGATTAACCCTTACCACTACTGTATTTGCAAATATTTCACCTACTATAAACACTGAAAACACAAATATTATGAACAAACAAAAAGACAAACAGACCATTTATCAATTTAAGGTAGAAGATCTATCAGGTAATGAATTTGATCTTGCGAGCTTAAAAGGCAAAAAGGTAATGATTGTTAATACAGCTTCAGAATGCGGACTAACCCCACAATACGAGCAATTGCAAAGTATGTACAATGAATTTGGTGGTGACAAATTTGTCATTATTGGTTTTCCTGCAAACAACTTTGGAGCACAAGAACCAGGAAGTAATGCTGAAATAGCTACTTTTTGTCAAGCAAATTACGGAGTTACTTTTCCTATGATGTCAAAAATATCAGTAAAAGGAGAAGATATAGCACCTATTTATGCTTTCCTTACTCAGAAAGAAAAGAATGGCTTACAAGACAGTGAAGTTGAATGGAATTTTCAAAAATATCTAATCGACCAGACAGGTCATTTAGTAAAAGTAATCGGTCCTAGAGTATTGCCAAATGATCCAGAAATCAAAGAATGGATAAAAGCAAAATAACATTTGTATAGGACAATATTGCTTACATAGTTCGTATATTTGAGTTTTAGTTTTTGATTATGATTTATCCAGAAATAAAATTAGCTCAAAGTATTATTGAAATCTGTAAAGCAAAAAATATTAAAAACATAGTAATATCACCAGGATCACGTAACGCACCCTTAACCATTGGGTTCGCTAGTGATCCTTTTTTTACATGTTATAGCCTTGCAGATGAGCGTTGCGCCGCTTTCTTTGGAATGGGAATTAGTCAACAGACCAATTATCCTACAGCCTTAGTCTGTACCTCAGGCTCTGCCCTATTAAATTATTATCCAGCTGTTGCTGAAGCTTTCTACAGTCAAATCCCTTTAATTATTATCTCTGCAGATAGACCGACATCTAAAATCGACATAGGAGATGGACAAACTATTCGTCAACGAGATGTCTATCACAATCATATTTTATATAATGCTAACCTCTTGGAAGAGGCATCCGAAGAGAACGATTCTATCATCAACATGGCTATTAATATGGCTATAGCAAAGAAAGGACCAGTTCATATCAATGCGCCTTTTGAAGAGCCGTTATACAACACTGTGGAGACATTAGAGGTAAGTTCTAAAATAGTTGATCTTGAGACTCTACCTCCTTCTCCAATAGAATATTCTAGTTATGCTAAAAAATGGAATGAGGCAAAGAGAAAATTAGTTCTCGTAGGAGTAAATAAACCTAATAGTATTGATAAAGAAGTAATTGAATTTCTTGCCAATGACCCATCTGTGGTTGTAATGACAGAAACCACATCTAATTTGCACCATCCAAATTTTGTGGAGCATATAGATCGTATTATTACTTCGTTTAATCAGGATGATTTTAAACTATTTCAACCCGATATCCTTATCACTTTTGGTGGAATGGTAGTAAGTAAACGCGTCAAAGCTTTCTTAAGAAAATATAAGCCAACAGAACATTGGCATATAGATAATTTGCGCCATTATGATACTTTTGGAGCATTGACTAATGAAATTTTCGAAACCCCCAATAACTTCTTAAAAAACCTAGCTCCATTAATAAGCAATGAGCAAACAGTTGGTTATCAAAAAAGAGCGCATGATATAGTACTGGCTCGCAGAGCTAGACACAATGACTATGTAGCTACTATTGCTTTTTCGGATCTAAAAGCATTTGAATGTATCGCAAACACGCTACCTGAACATACACAATTACAAATTAGTAATAGCTCTGCAATTCGCTATGCTCAATTGGTTCCACTTGATTCAAGTATAGAAGTATTTTGTAATCGTGGTACTAGTGGAATTGATGGTTGTACTTCTACTGCTATAGGAGCAGCTATAGGCTCAGGGAAACCAACTGTAATTGTTACGGGAGATATAAGTTTTCTATATGACAGCAATGCACTATGGAACGCCTATATCCCTAAAAACTTCAAAATAATATTACTCAATAATAAAGGTGGTGGAATATTTAGAATTCTACCTGGACATCAAGAAACTCCAGTATTCAATACTTATTTTGAAACTACTCATGAACTAACTGCAGAACATCTAGCAAAAATGTTTCACTTTGACTATTACACGGCACAAAGTGAAGAAGAATTAAATCAGATATTACCAGAGTTTTGGCAAAGCAACGATAAGCCCGTAATTCTTGAAATCATTACACCAACAATGATAAACGATAAAATACTACAAGAATACTTTCGCAAAATGTAATTTTTTACTTAGCATTTGGTAGTAGATATTATTTTTTTTATTACTTTTAGGATATTTAAAAAAAATACTATGAGTAAAAGAACAGAATTAATTGAAAAGTATGCTGCAGATTTAAAAGATAAATGCGGTGTAACTCCTAACATGGAATTGTTAGAAAAAGTAACTATTGGGTGCGGTCCTTCTATTTACAATAAAGATTCATCAACAGTAGCAAGTTCTTCTGAATCAGAATTAGCCACAGTTAAGAATAACTTCTTAATTAAAAAATTAGGATTAAAAGACGACGCTAAATTAGATGAAGCTATTAAAAAAGTAATGGATCAGTATGGCCAATCTAATAGAAATAAGTACAGAGCGGTAGTTTACTACCTTCTAACTCTACACTTCAAAAAAGAAAGTGTTTATAATAAATAATAAAAAACCAATAATATTTGATTGATTTAATTCACTGTTATTTATAAGTCAATTAAAATGAAGGCTATTACGGATGTAATAGCCTTTTTAATTTTATAGACATAAGGTGTTTTTCACATAGTTCATATCATTAATTATACTATCCATAATATAATATTATAGTTGGGGGATGTTCGGGTATCCTTCAAGGTTTGTTCGGATATTGCTTGATTAGCAGCCATTTTTACTAGCTTTTCCCGAATAAACCCCAAACAAAACTCAGACAAAAGTATTTCCTTTATAATCTTATCCCTTTAATAATAACGGATACAAGAATATTAATCTCAATTAGAGTATGGGCAAAAAAGGTAATTTGTAATCAAGAGCAGTAAGAAATAGTTTTTAGTATAGAGTATGCTATTTTTAAAGGAAGTTAAAGAATCCTATCTAAGATTTGGATACAATAATCAGAAATTGCGTTACAATTACTATACCTATATTTTAGAATTTTGTCTTGTTAAACAATAAGAAAAGTAGCAATAGTATACCATTGCTATTTCTTTTATTAATTTTAAAAAAACAAAAGCTATGCAAACAATATTAGGTGCTAATGGACAAATAGGAGAAGAACTGGCAAGAGAGTTAAAAAGAAATTATACTAGTGAAATTCGTATCGTCAGCAGAAAACCTCAAAAAGTAAATGATACTGATGAGTTGTATGCCGCCGATTTAAGCCATTTAGATCAAGCTATACAAGCCACTAAAGACAGTGAAATTGCTTATTTCACACTAGGACTTCCAATGAATACGCCAATGTGGGAGGAGCAATTTGTCAATATAACTAAGAATGTTATACAGGCTTGTAAAATTAATAATACTAAACTGGTTTTCTTTGACAATACCTATATGTATCCACAGAATAATGAAATCTTAACAGAGCAAACATCATTTGCCCCAAATGGTAGAAAAGGACAAGTACGAAAAGAAATGGCTGAATTAGTTCTTGGTGAAATTAACAATGCAGGGCTAAAAGCTGTTATTTGTCGAGCACCAGAATTTTACGGTCCAGACAAAACTCAAAGTATAACTAACTCTCTTATCTTTGATAAAATAAAAGATAACAAAATAGCTAAGGTTCCTCTTAGTGATAAAACTAAGCGCAGCCTAATATGGACCCCAGATGCTAGTCGAGCGACCGCTCTAATAGGAAATACTCCAGAGGCTTATGGACAAACATGGCATCTACCTGTAGATCATCAAAAATTAACTTACAAAGAGTTTATACAATTGATTTCAAAAATTTACGGCAAATCATTCAAATATAAAGTTATCTCTAACTGTATGTTTAAATTAGGAAGTATCTTTAGTAACAAAGTGAAAGAATTACAAGAATTACTTCCTCGCTATGCTTATGATAATTTATTTGATGATAGTAAGTTTAGAAAGTACTTCCAAAATTTTAAAATAACTTCCTATGAAGAAGGAATTTCTATAATTAAAAATCAGCAAAAAAATCAAAAAGTTAATTAAATTTACTACTCCGCATTATAGAGCTAAAAACAAAGGACTATGAGTACTGCAAAATCCCCCATTCGATTATCTTCTATTTCTGCATTACATCAATATTTGCAGTTAGAAAAACCTACTCATCCTTTAATTAGCGTATTTGATTTTTCAGATATTAACCTTACAAGTGATCAAATTATTGATTCAATTATTACTGATTTTTATATTATAGCATTAAAGAAAGATTGTGCAGGAGGTATTTTTAAATATGGACAACAGTATTATGATTTTCAAGAAGGTGTAGTTTACTTTACTGCACCAAGTCAAGTTATGCAGTTTGAAAATATTCTCTTAGAACAAGTAAAGGGCTTTGTAGTTGCTATTCATCCTGATTTATTTCATGGTTACCCACTTGCCAATACAATTGAACATTATGGATACTTCTCCTATACAACAAACGAAGCTCTATTTCTATCTGAAAAAGAAGAAAACTCTTTAATGGAACTGCTTGTAAATATCAAAAGTGAATTAGCACTTAATATAGATACTTTTACCCAAGACTTATTAGTCAGTAATATAGAACTACTGCTAAAATATTGTGATCGCTATTACAATCGTCAATTCTTAACACGTAAAAAGATAAATAGCGATATATTATCAAAACTTGAAGCCTTGTTAAATGACTATTTCACTATTGACAACTTAAGTCAACACGGTGTGCCTTCTGTTCAAATGATAGCCGATCAATTAGCAATAAGTCCTAATTATCTAAGTGATATGCTTCGTACTTACACAGGAATAAGTACCCAACAGCACTTACAGAACAAGTTAGTTGAAAAAGCCAAACAATTACTTTCTACTACAACTATGAGTGTATCAGAAATTGCTTATTCCTTGGGGTTTGAGCATTCACAATCTTTTCATCGTTTATTTAAGAAAGCGACTCTATTATCACCTCTTGCTTTTAGAGATCAGTTTAATTAAATAAGACAATAGTATACTATTCACTATTTAAAAAACAAAAAAAGCTAGCAGTCAAGGGCTAATGACTACTAGCTAATGGATCTAAAAAAAATGATTAAGATTACGATGCCATAGCCTTAATGGTATAGTATAAAAATTTAAAGTAGTGTTTTTATTACTATATAAGTGCTATTCTATAAAATTTGCTTTCCTTTATTAAAAGCTAACTCTCTTTTTGGATTTCTTGCAACTGCCTCTGCCGAGCAAGTTGCTTCAACTAGCACGAAACTTGCCTGATCACCTACATTTGGCCATACTCTGTTTCCTTTATTATCTAATGGCAATATTTGATCTTTCGTAGCAATTTGCAAAGCGCGACTTAGCGAATAGTCATCTGTCCAGCCATAGAGCTGAGCACAAAATTTAGCTTTTTCTAGCATATCACAATTACCAAAAGGTTGCCAATGATCAACAATACTATCTGTACCGGTCATTACCTTTACTCCATATTTATAAAAAGTAGGTATAGGCATCACAGATCGCCCTATTGGCACGGTAGATATCACTCCTATCTTATAATGAGCTAATTGCTCTGTAATACGCTCTAATTCTTTTGGTTCTAATTGTCCTAATGCAAAGCCATGACTGATAAATGTTTTATCTTCTAATGCTTTATTTTCACTCACGGTTTTAATCATATACTCTATAGCAGGTAATCCCGTCTTGGCACCTTCATGCAAATGAATATCTACTCCTTTACCATAGTCTAAAGCTGTTTTAAACATTATATCCAAAGACTTCTGCATATTTCCATCTACGGATGTAGGATCTAAACCTCCAATAAAGTCAATACCCATCTGTGCAGATTCTCTCAACAACGCCTCACAATCCGAATACATAATACCATGCTGAGGAAAAGCAACTATTTCTGATTGAATTACATCAGATTTATTTGCTAATGCCTTTTGCAAATGCTCTAAACTTTTTAATCCACTTACTGGATCTATATTAGTCTGACATCTTACAAAATAAGTTCCTTGACTATTCATTAACTCGATAGATTTCTCTGCCTTTTCTGTAGAATTAACAAGTAAATCAGGAATAATACGACGCTCTAAATCAATCATATCTTTTACTGTACGACCCGCTCTAGGCTCGCCATACCACTTATCTCCATAGAAAGTTTTGTCAATATGAATGTGCATATCTCTAAATCCAGGCAATAATAAGAATCCGCCACCATCAATTCTAGGTACGCTATGCGTTTGAGTATTTGCCTTAACAATTGATTTTATGACACCATCTAAAATATGGATATCATATAAGTTAGTAAGGGTAGCCATTACTTGTCCCTTATCATTATACTCAAACCCCTGTTCTAAAGTGACATTACTCAAGACGAATTCTTTGCTAATTGCCTTTGGTTGTTGTTTCCTATTTTCTACTTCATTGGCGTGGCTAGTTGTTGGTATAAACAAACTACCTGCCGCTGCAGTTGTCATTCCTAAGAATTGTTTTCTATTTATCATTTCACTAGTGGTTATAATCACCAATTACAATCTAGTTACTAGTGAAAATTCACATAGAAAATATCGTATTACTTATGGATAAAAAGCAACTTTAGAAAGAGTATTAAACGCTACCTCTTCTATAATTACTCCCCAAATAATACCTTCAATTTGTAATCAGTGAGATGTTATGTAAATTTTAATTATTTAGCACCAGCCTCTTCTAGAAGTTTTACAATCTCAGTAAACCCTCTTTTTTTAGCATGGTATAAAGGCGTTTTACCATCGTGATCTTTGATATTGACATTAACCCCTCCTTTTATAAGTTCGTGGACGATATGAGTATGAACCTTACCACCATCACTTAATACTATAGCTTCCATAAGGGCAGTCCATCCCAAGCGATTGACATGATCAATTGGAAAATCAGGAGTATTTACTAATAACTTTACTACTTGTAAATGTCCTTTCTCCGCTGCTGGTATAAGTGCAGAACCGTTATAACGATTGAATACTTTAAAATCAGCACCATTTTCTAAACACTTTTTCACTAAGGCCAAATTACCTTCAGCACCAGCATATAAAAAAGGACTATTTAGATTATTATCTTGTGTATTCACATTAGCACCGTGATCTATTAATAGAAAAGCAATATCATTATTAACTAAATAAGTAGCTAACATTAAAGGAGTTTGACCTTTACTATTTTTTGTCTCTAGATTACTATTCTTTGCAAGTTCCTGTTTAACAATCTCGATATTATTTTGTTCAATAGCTTTAAAAAGAGTTGTCATATCTTTGGTTTGTTCTGTTACTACTTTCTCTTTATTATTGTCATCGCTACAATTAGCAAATGTCACACTTGTAAAAATTGCCATATACATTAATAAAGAATATTTATTGTAAATCCTCATAACTTTCTATTTTTTGGGGATTAAAAATTAAAGCTTTAATTACACTAATACTTTAGTGTTAAGCATCTAATACAAAAGTAGAACCAATCTATTTACTATAATTGTAGTATTACAACTGATTATTGTAATTATTATAACTACTGCGAAATTCACCTGGGGTTAGACTTACGTGTTTCTTAAAAAAATTATTAAAGTAACTAGTATCATTAAACGATAAGTAATACGCTATTTCCTTTATAGATACACTAGTGGTTGTCAGTAAGCGCTTAGCTTCTAATATTATTCTATTATGTATTAATTCACTAGCGGTAAGTCCTAGCGCCTTTTTAGATCTTATATTCAAATAGTTGGGCGTAATATTCAGCTTTTGCGCATAAAAGGCAACATTACTTTGCTTATGAAAATATTCTTCTAAAAGTATTTCAAACTCTTGAATCTTTACATCAACTTTCTTTAATTCTTCTTCAGAATAATATTGTAAATAATATAATTGTACTTTTTTTAGTACTAAATGGAAAAGTAATAAACTAATCTCACGCTGTAATGCAGTCTTACCTTTTAAAGAATCCTCTAACTCGATGAGTTTATTTTTTATAACTAAATACTCCTCTTTGGTAAGTGTAAGACAAAAAGGCATTCCTATATAAAAAAACGGTAGTGGACTCAATAATTGAAAACTATTAAGCATAAGTTTAGAGAACATCAGCTGATGACCTTGTGTATCTGCAGATAATTGCCAATAATGGACTTGCTGTGGTCTTAAAAAATGTATCTGATACTCTTTTACTTCTATTTGATTAAAATCAATATCATGTCGACCTATCCCTTTCTCAATAAATAAAAGTAAATAAAAATCGTGCTTATGAGGGAGAATTAGATCGCTTCTACCTTTTTCGGTATGTTTAAACAGAGTAATATCCCAAGTATCCTCCCCTAAGATATGTGATGAAGTTAAGGTCTCTATTTTATTTTTATTGTTACTCATTGTTAGTATCAATAATAAATAATTCTGGAGGGAAAAACAAGTAAATATTCAATTTTGA
>NZ_BAEX01000074.1 GCF_000246945.1 Myroides injenensis M09-0166 | reverse complement strand
ATCCTGTTTTTATTATGAATTATATAGATCTCTAATAAATACTAACTTTTGAATATTATCTTGAAAAAGATATAGATAATCATCTTTTACTTCATAGCGGTTACAACTGTCTAGCACCGTTAATAATTCTTTTTCTTTTTGGTACATTTCAGTCACATATTCAGGTGAAAGTATAACTTTAAAAAATACTGAATCTCCTTCACATCTAATATCCCCATAAATCATATGATTTCCTCCACTACCTGAAAAGCTTCTTGTATTAACATCAATACATATCAATGGAATTTGATTAATACCCAATTCCTCAATTCTTTTATTTTCAAAAGCTTGAAAAATCCAGTTTCCAGATAAACGATTATCATAGATATAATGCCCATAACTTGCAAAATCATTCACATCATCTTTTAGTTCCTGCTTTTTCACTAAACTAATAGCTACCGAATGATCAAAACGACCATCTAAAAAACTTTTAGCTGTTTCATCTTCATAGATCACAATTTCTATCTCTTCATGTTTTGTCGAAGATTTATAGATTCTGCTTTCCCCTTCTATTAGAGGTTCAACATATGGAAAGATTATCTTTTGGTTAGGTTTTGAACTTGAATAGACTATTCCTTTTTTACTAATAGATATTGCTTGTAAAGAATCTTGCGCGACAGCTTTAAAAAAAGTACCATCTAAATCATTCTTAGTCAATAAATCAAATTGTCTTGTAGTATTATCTTTATTATTCTTTTCTTTTGCTTGTTCCATTCCACATGATGGAAATAATGACACTGTTAACGCCAAAATCATAAACTATTTTTTTAATTGCATTTAAAAAAAGTATAACGCACTAAAAGCACTTTCTACTTATTTATAAACGCATTGTATAACTTCCTAAATTCCCTATTTTTTCCAGCTACAAATATACGACTAATCGCATAATTCCTTCTTTAATTATATTAAAATTAAGAATCTATTCTCATAAGTTGAAAAAACTACAATTTTATAAAACAGTCACAAAGCATTAAATTCATCAACTTTATCATAAATTATATCTACTTATTTTAAAATTTATTCAAAATAAACAACTCAAATTTCGCAACATGATTCTAGATAAAAATAGTAGCTCACAACATTTTAGAACTTTTAATTCTAAGAAAGTTGTGAGCATAATATTTCTAATGAATAAAAAAAAATACTATTTCATATCGATTTAGTCTTTTCTAATTTAATAAACAAACTACTTAACTTTTTATGCCAGCTAGCCAATCTTTAAACTTAGTGAATTGCTCTTGCAAAAATGACTCTTTTTCATTTCCTTCCTCAGTTATTAATTCTGGCAAAATATGTTCATAATAAGTTCCTTTTAAAATACGTCGTAATAATCCCTCTCCTACGAATGGAGCTCCATCATTAAGTGTATTAGCAGCTTTTAACAATTGACGTATATCATATTGAGTTGGATTAATATCTGGCACTTGCTTATTTAAATTTAACATTTCATAAACTGCTATTCTACCTGTTCTAACAGAACTTTCCATAGTAAAGACAACATCATCATGTGTTTCAACAAACTGTCCTACTAAAGCTAGGTTTTTACATCCTTCTGGTATTATTTCAGGACGATCTCCTTTTGCTCTAGGCATAAACATTGATGTTATATATGGCATAAAAGCAATTCGTACAATTGTATTTTCTAATACATTATCTAATTGATCTATTATACCTAAATGATAACAAAGTTCACTTAATATTTCCTCACCGGTACATTCAGGCATAACTTTTTTAATGTAATTTCCTTCTTTGTCCATGAATAATGCATAAACCCATAATACTAATACATCATCTGGTTGCGTAGGAAAATGAGGTTGTCTATTACATGTAAAACTCATTAACCAATTCGAATCTGTAATAGTAATAATTCCCCCAGTAACAGTTCTTCCTGAATAAGGATCATTAACTGCATATTCTTTTAGCTTTTCAGTAAGCGCAGAAGGCTTACAGGTTAAAGTTGCTGATTCCCATGCAGATTTATCTATGTCACTACAAAACTTAGTTGGATTACCAAAAATAGGTGATTTAGCTGCTAGATTTTTCCAAAGTTTCCATCCTGAACTTTCACCACTTGTACTATTATCTATTTTGATAATTGGCGCAGTTTTATTTGTTCCATAAAACGTATCCTCCGTCATAGAACCTGTTGTAATAACCACATAATCATCTTGACCTACAGCTATTTTAACATCTTTACCATTTTGTTCTGTTATAATACCTTCTACTACTTTACCACTCGTATCTACATGTAAATCAATATCTTTTACTAATGTGTCGAATTGAACTTTTACCCCTTTACTTTTTAGATAGTTTTGAAGTGGTTTTACAAATGTGTCGTACTGGTTATATTTTGGGAATACTAAAGCAGATAAATCGTGTAAACCATCGATAGCATGAAGAAAACGGTGCATATATAACTTAAATTCTAAAAGACTATGCCAATTTTCAAAAGCAAACATTGTTCGCCAAAAAGTCCAAAAATCACTAGTTAAAAATGAATCATCAAAATACTCTTCTATTGTTATATTATCTAATTCTTCTTTTTTCATAAGAAGTAATTTTATAATAGCTATTTGATCTTTTTTAGTTAAACCAAATTTTGAAAAATCTTGTACTTTTCCTTGATTACTAATTAAACGTGCTTTAGAATAATTTGGGTCATTATCATTCAATAAACGATACTCATCTAAAACACTATAAGGTTCTGGCAATTCTAATGCTGGAATATCTTGGAATAGATCCCAAAAATTCTCATATGTCATATCCATTTCTCTACCACCTCTGACAATATATCCCTCTTCTGCATTTCCAGCTCCATCTAATGAACCCCCTTCAACAGCTAACTTTTCTAAGAAAATAATATTTTCTCCTGGCACATGTGCATCGCGAATTAAATAGTAAGCCACTGTTAAACCAGCAATACCACTTCCTACAATATAAAATTTACTATTAGTATACGTTTTAAGAGGAATTCCTTTATTTCTTTGATAATTTCCAATTTGATCAGCAAAAGGCATTGTCTTTTGTGGAGTATTTCTAACTACTTCTGTACTGGCATCTGGCGCGTGATTGACAGGTTTTAAATCACTATTTTCCAGAAACTTGTCTACTTTTTCAACGATTGTTTTCATCACATAATTTTTTTGATTTGTACTTTAAATTTAATTATTTAAATCTTAATTTTCAGTTTCCAAATCAATTAATTTGAAAATATTTTAACAATTACAAAAGACTAAAAACATTTTTAAATAATATAGTCAAGTATAATCTAAGCTGGCACTTGTAATGCGTTATATTATATAAAGTTTTATTTTTATAATTACAAACCATTACTGATTATATAGTTATTGTCTTAATTATCTCAATTGCATATTACACTCATAATTTTCAATAGTAACAATTAATTTATGCCCATTTGTGTGATTATTCTTTAAGATTTCATGGCTTAATTCAATATTTTCAGTAGAGAGATTACCTACTACTCTAATATCTGGAGGAGAGATAGTAGTAGCTTCAATTAACATCTTCATAATTGATAGGGAATCGTAAAAATATTTATAATCTCGATCTGCAGAATAGATATAATTAGAGATATTATAAATAGTACTCGATTTTCCAAAAAAATTACTTAGAATATCTAGTGATATAAAATTAGTAATATTAGCATACTTACCATTTACACTTATTAGCTCACTACTGTATTCAGCATATTTCCCTCCTACACAATCAAATATGCAGTCAAAATCTTTTTCATTATTTAACTTACATAATTCCTCCTTTATAAATCTCACTTCTTTGTACAAAACGATATGTGCAGCGTCAATACCAAGAGCAGTCAACTTTTCTTTGTTTTCAAGATTTCCAACAGTAGCAAAAATATTAGTAATACCTTTTGATAATAACAACTTTACAATAAATAGCCCCACTCCTCCCGATGCTCCAAAAACAAGTACGGAATCTTTTTTTTTTGGAGAAATTCTAGTTACAGCTTGTAATGCAGTTATTCCTACGGAAGGAATCGCAGCAGCTTGCTCAAATGTCAGGTTGTAAGGTTTTTTTACTACCATGTCAGCAGGTAATTGAATATGAGTTGCATAAGCACCATTACTTCCTAAACTTCCACAAGCACAATAAACCTCATCACCTACCTCTAATATTCTTACCTCAATCCCCTTTTTTACAATTACACCGCTTAACTCTCGCCCTAAAACAGGAGAAAACAAATATTTCCGTTCCTCCTCATTTTCACGCATCTGATAATCAATAGGATTAATACCTATTGCACAGATTTTAATTTGAACTTCATTGTCTTTTAAATCATTAAGGGTCAATGACTTTATCGTTAGAGAATTATCACTATTTAAATAAACTGCTTTCATATTTTTATTTTTATTGTGCATCTAATAAAATTGCTATTTGTACACAAGGTTCTTCGCTACGGTTGCTCCATGCGTGATGAGTAGCCCTCTGAATCACAATATCCCCCGCTTTCAATAAAGTCTCGTCACTTTCTGTAACGAGATAAACTTCCCCTGACATAATCACGATATAATCCAGACTTTGAGTTTTATGCATTAAAGGATGCGCATTACTATTATTTGCATAGGTCATGTTTCCTAAATCTTTATCAGGTGGAATAACTACATATCTAAAATAAGTACCATTATTAATGACAGTTGGAAACAGCTTATTTTCTATTGGACTTTCTTTATCTAAATCAACTGGCATCTTACTTGTTTGCCAAATATCACTTAATACAAAACCCATTATCCTCAATACATACATTTGTTGCTATATTGTCTTCAGATATAAATGATCTATTATTCTTATTTCCTGTAACTACTACTCTAGGTATTGTTTTCATATTTTCTATTTTTATAAAACAAAAATAAATTACAATAGAACTATATTTGTCTCTAGTGAACTCTAGGTAACTAGTAACTAAACAGTAACTATGTATGAGTAAAATAAATGAAAACAATCATGAGAGAGAGGCAACTTGTAATGAAGAGTTGCGAGCAATGAGAGATAGCTTAGATGTATTAGGCGGCAAATGGAAATTAATGATCATAAGGTATCTAACTAATAGAGAAGGTCAAGATATTCATTTCAAAAAGATAGAACGCGAAATAACTGGCATATCTGCAAAAGTTCTTTCGAAAGAATTAAAAGAGCTAGAACAAAATCTACTTGTTACAAGAACTGTACAAGAAGATAATAGAGGCATGGTTTTCTATGCCATCTCGCCTTACGGAAAAACTGTACAGCCATTAACCGAACAACTTGTTGATTGGGGTATATTGCACCGTAAACAAATTAAAGAGAAATAATACTAATAAAAATTTTAAACATTAGTCATCAATTATATAAAACAAAAAGAGAGTCAATCTAATTTTTAGATTGACTCTCTTAAAATATAAATACTATTAATTCATAGTTTTTATCTCATAGCTCTTTTAGGTTTCTTTCTTTTCCCCCACCAAATTAAAAAACCAGTAATAGGTAATGAAGTTGCTACTACTCCACTTAAGAAAGTCATTAGTTTACCAAATTGTCCCCACCATTGTCCCATGTGTAATTGCCACACATAGTTTTCTGTTTTTTCAGCTCTAAGAATTTTTTTATCAATTGCTATTTCCTCACCCGTATAGCGATCATACACAATGAGGTCAGCATTCTCTACACTTTTTAATCCTATTTTTCCAGAGGTAAAAACAAAAGCTCCTAACTTCTGCTGATTAAAATTCCAAATACCTACCATTTTCTTTTCTGGATGTTCGTGTTCCAGTATGTGGTAAGCAAATTCCACAGCATTTTTAGATTCTCTAGATTCATCCATTTGAGGCAAAACATGTTTAAATTCAGCTATCTCTTCCCCATTAGCTTTTTTCATAGCTTCAACCATAGGATCTATAAAGATAATTAAACCCGTTATACCTAAGATCAAACAGATAAGCAAAGTATAAAAACCATATACATTGTGCAAATCATAATTAAATCTCTTAAACTTAGCTTTCCATTTAATTGTAAAACTTGCTTGCCTTGTAGTCTTGTTCCATTTTTTTGGCCACCACAAAACCAATCCAGAAATACAGCCAATAACAAATATCAAAGTAGAAATAGCTACAATCCAATGTCCTATTTCTCCTGCTAAAAATGAAGCATGTAAATGAGCTGTTACAAAAAAGAAAAAGATTGTATTATCAATTTTAAGTACTTCACCATTATATGGGTTAATATATACCATTGACAATTTTCGTTCCTTTGGATTAAAAGCTCTTACCCGAAAGCTTCTGCTTGGATCTTTGTAAAAAACATAATCAGAAACTTTATAGCCATCAGTTTGCTCCTCTACTATCTTTTGGATTTCTACATCTGTAATTCGTCTTGCATTCTCAGGTACTGTAACATACTTTGCGCTGCCTGCTGTCCAATCCATAATTTCGTCACAGTAAACAATTATGGTCCCAGTAAGACAAATAAAAACTAAAAAACACCTGAAATTAAACTTGGCCACAAATGCAGCCAAGCTATTATTCTATTAAATAAACTCTTTCCTTTCTTCTGTTTGCTTCCCATCTAGGTATATATTAATTTTTGTAATCGAAGGAATTCTATTTTTAAAAATGAAAAGAAACATTTCCTAATATTGTTCTTGTTTGTTGTGGAATAGCCCAAGATTGTGAAGTCCAATACTCTTTATTTGTGATATTATTTACTTTTAGTGCTACTCTGAATTTTGCTACTTCATAATAGATTGAACTATCAATAGTATGGAATCCATTAATTTTAACTGTATTATCATCATTAAAATAATAGCTATCTGAATAATTTCCACCAAATCCTAAACCAAATCCTTTTAATGCTCCTTCTGTAAATTTATAACTTGCCCAATAGTTAGCTGAATTATGAGGTACTCCCGCTGGTCTATTTCCTTCTATGCTAGGTTTTCCTTTAGCTTGAGTTGATTTTTGAAACTCACTATCATTATAACCATATCCTACAATAACGTGAAAACCTTTAAAAGGATTAGCAATCAAGTCAAACTCAAAACCTTGACTTCTTTGCGTACCATCTTGTACACTTGTCAAAGTATTATCAGCATTTAAAACTGAGCGAACTTTATCTTTTACTTTTATGTGATAGTAACTTAAGGTACCATTAACTTTTTTATCTAAAAATTCAAACTTAAACCCTCCTTCAAATTGGTTAGCTTGCTCAGGTTTAAATGTTACTTTAGTATTATCTGCTAATACACTTGGAGCAACATTTTTAAATCCATTTTGATAATTACCAAAAATAGAAAGCTCATCTTTTATTATTTGGTAAACTACACCAAATTTTGGAGACCAAGCAGATTGTTGATAATCATCTGCTCTATTGTGAAAACGGTCAAATCTCAAACTTGCCATAATATTCAAACGATCAAAGAACGTTACCACATCAGAAGCATAAATACTAAATGTCTGTGTATCTCTATGATTAGAAGCTCTAGTTTGATCAGCTAATAAGGCATCATATTTATTGCGATTGATAACTGGTGCTTTTTGATTAAGTACAGTAACTTGACCTAAAGCTGCGTCATAATCATTTACCATTGTTCTAGAATCATTCGTTTGCAATTGCGTATAATCTAACCCCACTAAGAACTTATTACCTATAGTCCCCCAATTATGTGTCCCAGTAAAGTTTTGTTGAACCTGCATGGTATTAAAATTACTTGGCAAACTCATTAAACGACGTTGTAATAAGTTTTTACCTTCATATTCTCCAGTACCTGGTTTTACCAATAAGAATAAATAGTTAGCATCATTATCAGTATTTGAATAAGAGAATCTTGTATCTGATACCCAATGCTCATCGATTTCATATTTAGCATTTGCAAATACATTCCATACATCTGCTTTACTAGTAATATCATCAGAAGCATATGAACGCTTAAAATCCCAATCTAATTGATCAAAATTAGTAATTTTAGAAGCTGGAGTTAATCCTACATAAGTTGAATTACGATCAGATTTAAAATACTCCATATCTACATTCACAGTCAATTTATCAGAAACGATATATTGAAATGCAGGAGCAAACATAAATGTTTTATTTACCCCTTGGTCTTGAAACGATTTCTCGTGATGAATCGCAGTATTTAATCTAAAAAGGAATGTATTATCACTATTTAAAGGTTTATTATAATCAAATGCAACACGACCTAAACCATATCCACCTGCTGTTACTTCTACTGCAGCTTTTGGAGTAATAGTAGGTTGTTTTGTTACACGATTTACCAATCCACCATAAGAAACTAGCGTCGATCCAAATAGTGTAGCCGACGGTCCTTTTATCACCTCTAATCGCTCTAAATTGCTAGGATCAGACAGAGATACAAAGTTGGTCGCCATTCCATTGCGTATTGCACCAGCGCCATCTGCACCAGAAAAACCTCTCATCATCATTGCAAGACCTGTACCTCCAGACCCTACCCCTAGCATTACATTACTAACACCTGGTGAAGACAAAAGAGCACTACGAAAATCTACTGCCACTTGTTCTTGCAATAATTCTTTTGGAACTACCGTATACACTTGAGGGTTGGCTAAATTATCTAATGCCATTCTAGCAACTGTTTCTGTCTTTTTCTCAGCAAATATCTTAGAAGCTGTAATCACTACTTCATCTAGATGCCCAGTAGTTTCTTCACTTAATACAATATTTTTTACCGTTATTTCTCCATCAGATACATTTACAATAAAGAACTCTTGTTTTACACCATCAGGAGATATTTGTATTTCATAACTGTCATCCTCTAATCCTACCAAGCTATAATTTCCATGCTTATCAGTTACTACAGTTTGATCTTTAGTTTTAATAATAGCCCCTTCTATAGGCTGACCATTAGCTGCGACAATTTTACCCTTTATTCCCCCCTTATTGTTAAGAGATATAGTAGAATTCAGCTTTTCTACCGTAATATCTTCATTTGCATTTGTAGTTGCAAACGTAGATAAACTAACTAATAATGCTAGTGATATAGTAATTTTTTTCATAAAATTGTAGATTTTATTTCCTGCAAAATTAACATATCTGTAACAACTGACCAACTAAAATTTATTAATTCTAAATAATAATTAGTGCACAAAAAAAGCTCACCTTTTAAAAGATGAGCTTCTAGTATTACTATTATTAGTAAAGTGAATTAATAATTCTTTTTTAAATCAATTGCTTTCTGATAGATATCCTCATATAAAGGTAATACCTTCTCAATTTTAAACTTCTTAGCTACCTCTCGAGCACCTTCCTTAAAGCGACATAAAGTGTCTCGATCTTTTAAAATTTTTAATGAGTTATTTATCATGTCCTCTACATCACCTACATTACTTAAATATCCTGATACTCCTGATTCATTAACTTCTGGCAATCCCCCTGTATTACTTGAAATAACAGGAACTCCCATAGCCATCGCTTCTAACGCTGCTAATCCAAAACTTTCCGTTGCGGAAGGCAATAAAAACAAATCAGAATAAGAAAGGATATGATCTATTTCATTACTATTACCAAAGAAAATAATCTTGTCATAGATTCCTAATTCTAACGCTAATCGTTCTGCTTTTTCACGCTCTGGACCATCTCCTACCAGCATTAATTTGGCAGGTATTTCTTTTTGAATACCATAAAAAATAGAAACAACATCTTTAATGCGTTTTACTTTGCGGAAATTGCTGATATGTGTAATAATAAACTCATCTTGCTCTGCCATAGCACTACGACGACAAGGTGTCTCTTCACAATCTACCTCTTTCACTTCTATAAAATTAGGAATTACATGGATATCCTTCTTCACATCGAGCAATTCGTAAGTAGATTGTTTTAGCGATTCAGAAACTGAAGTAACAAAATCAGAGTTATTGATACTAAAACTTACTGCTGTTTTATAATTTGGATGATTTCCTACTAATGTGATATCTGTTCCATGCAAAGTGGTAATCATTGGTAAATCAATTCCTTGTTCTTTTAGCATTTGTTTTGCCATATAACCAGCGTATGCATGAGGAATAGCATAGTGTACATGTAATACATCAATATTGTACAGCTTAACCATATCCACTAGCTTACTAGACAAAGCTAATTCATAAGGCTGATAATGAAAAAGCGGGTATTCAGGAACATTAACTTCGTGATAGAATATATTAGGATTCAATAGTGCCAACCTTACTGGCTGACTATAAGTGATAAAATGCACTTCGTGATTTCTTTTTGCTAATTCTAGCCCTAACTCTGTAGCTACAACTCCACTCCCTCCAAAGGTAGGATAGCAAACGATTGCGATTTTCATATAATTAAAATATCTTTTAAACTCCTAAAGATAATTAAAAGCTAGGATTCTAAACTTAGTCTTAGTCTTAATTATTTTATTTTTAACAGATAGTATCCTTAATATCACAACTAGTACTAAGATTCTTAAGTCATCTAAAAACCACAAGTTTACAGAGCGCTTTTTTTATTTTTGCAAAGCTATACAAGCCAGCGTTTTCAATTTTATTTTTCAGGCTATTGTATAAAGCAAGAGAATTACTAAAGAAATAAGTTGTATCTTTGCATTGTTAATCAGTGCTCTAACTGAATGATAATCTAAAAAGTACACTAATCAATGTGTGATTTTCTTTCTAAATTGACTGTAAATAAGTCAACCTTATTTCAAATATTTTTCTGTTTTTTAAAAATTCAATTCTCTTTTCGTCTCACTGTTTTTCGGGTGTCGTTGCAGTCCTGTTCGGGTAGCACCCCGTTTTTGCAATGCTCACCCCATTAATTCTCGAACCGCACCCCACAATTTCACTTTTCCACTTTCCAAATTGCTTAATAAGCCTTGTATCTACTGGCTTTTTTAAGAAAATAGTGATGCTCTAAATGGTAAATAAAAGTAATTTTATCCCTTTATTTACCTTATAGGTAAATAGATATAATGATTTTATGTAAGATCTCTATTTATTAAATGACAAGGAGTAAAATTTATATAAAATTCAAATATGAAAGAAATACTAAGGCTAGAAAATAAGTGTTGAACATATTTTAATACTAAATAAAATATTTTATTTTCTCGTAAAACTCTAATTTACTAAAACTTTTTCTTGTAGAAATTTAAGATTTTTAATGGCATACTAAAAAAGCAAGAGCCATTTGCATAAATGCAAATGGCTCTTTATATAACAAAATTTATTTTAAAGTTGCTATGGCAAAGCTTTTATTTTATTAGGTTGATTTTCTTGTGCATAATCAATCGCCCAATAAATACTATTTAACAATAAGAAACTATTATAAACTGGTTTATCATAAAAACTATTCACATAGTAAGTTGGATAAGTTCCTTCTGGAGATGATGCTAAATTAATTGGATTACTCAGTGTTGCAGGGTCATTAAATTTAGTAGAATTAAACATATCTGAAGTTGCAAAAATAATAGCTCCATAAGATTCTGATATAATAGCTCCGGCAAAAGTACCACTTGTAGCTTTTTTACCTGTATATAGGGTTTTAAAGCCTGCTATATTTAATTTTAACTGAAATTCAGTATTAGCTGCTGCTATATTCATTTTGGTTATACTCTCTATACCTCCAGTAAAAGAACTAGATGCCTTAATAAAACGATCTGAAAATAATACAGGATATTGCGCACTAAGATCATTCATTCCCCACGTCATTTTCAAAACATCTTGATCTGAATATTGGCTTTCTAGAGCAGATGCTGTACTTCCATTAATTGCTTTTATTAAACTATTAGTGGCAAGAGTATAATCAACCTTACTAGAAGTCTCAATTGCATATGACCTATTTCCGTAAATCATAGCAATACTTTTATTTTTTATCGCAGGTCCATAATCATTTGTAATACTCCTATTATCAGCAAATGTTGCATTACTAAAGACAATATCTGAATTAGGCAATAAATATGCCGATTTACTCATAGCCGTGCTTCCAAAATTAGGGTTGTTTTTATCGGTTACAAAATTAATTCCTGCAACACGAACTATACCATTCCAACCAAAAAAATGTTCATTATTAACTAGATAATTTGACTTAAGGTCTTCATTTCCTAAATTGTCTTTTCCATCATTATTTCTGCTCAAAGCTAAAATATTCATAGTACGATATACAAAATCTACATCTACTTTAAATTCTTTCTGACCATCATCATTATTATTATTATTAGAAGTAATAGTAAATTCTGCTGTAGGCATATCTACTTGAGATTTCCCATATGCTCTTAAATAAATGGTTTGCTCTTCTTTTTTATTAGCGATCAGATCTCCTTCATATTTAAAATACACTCCGTTTATGGTATTAGAAGTCATTTTTACTTTCCCAGGTGCCAAAACTAACACTTTTACTTCAATAGTAAAAATAGAACTACCATTTGCTCCCATATCGGTTCGAGGAGTAACATAAGGATGTTCAATTTCAATTTCTTCTCCGTTTTCGTCTTCATCTTTCTTTATTTTCTCTTTATAGACAAATGCACTCTTCAGTTTAGCGCTATTTACTTCCCAGAATAGCTCTTTTGCTTCTATATTCATTATTATAGCGCAAGGTATTGAAGTGTCCAAACCTGTTCCACTTAACTCCATTGTAATATTACCTGGTCTATTCGCAGTATTTGAAGTTGGTAAAACTGTTAATATAACTTCCTTAGTATTATTTCCTTCTCTATCATATTCTAACTCTAATTCTCCAGAATCAAAAACAATTCCAGCTCCACTAGCTTGTAATCTAGTTTTTCCTGGTGCTTTTACCTCTATTTTTACTTTTAAAGTAGCCGATGCTGGTAAAGCTACCCCCATATCTGCTTTGTGAGAAAATACAGCATTAGAACAGTCAATTACAGCAAAAGACACTCCCAATACATTATAACTAACAGTACCTAAAACAATAGCTGGATTAGAGACAAAGATATTATTAGCCGATACGATAACTCCTTCATTTATTCCTTCTTTTGTAGGTTTCCCTTTAGCTTGTAATTTGATAATTACATCACTATTCACCTGATTCTTAGTTACGCTTCCCTCTGCCTCATAAGAAACACCATTAATAGTATTAGTGGAAATCTTATAACTACCTTCTCCAGCTACTTTCACTTTTAGTTCTATAAATTCTGTTTCAGTTACATCAAGATTATAAAAATAATTACCTTTTACTGATAACTGAGCAGAATTATTAACAAAACTTGCTTGTTTTTTTTCTACAAAAACCTCTTTAGTACAATTGCTCGAAAGATTATTCAATTTTATATTGAGTTTATCTGTTTCTAAAGGCACACCTGCTGCATTGCGTTCATAACCTTTAATTGGTGCTCCATATCCTTTCAGGAACAAGTCATAACTTCCAGTAGATAAAAACTTACCTTTCGTTCTAAAACTATAACCATTACCACTTTCTACTACTACTTCATATGGTCCTGTTTTTGAAACAGAAACAGTCATCGTCATATAATTATTTCCTGTCAAAGCTACTCCTTGGTAATAATTCCCCTTTACCTGAACATCATTACACGAAGTATCTAAAATAATAACTTCAGCTGGCAGATCATGCCCAGCAAGACTAACCCATGCATTAACCCTATGACTATAATAATCAATTGTCCCCGTTGTAGTATTAAATATTGCTAATCCTTTATCACTATTTTCATTTATATTTATAGCATCTCTCTCACTTTTGGACATTCTCGGAAATAAAAAACCTTTGTTTTGAGATTGCAGTTCTAAAAGAGTATTATTACTAGGCTTAGAAGAACGTACATCTAAATTAGTAATATGAGCCCCTGAGCGTTCATCACCAGTTTGTCCCCAAGTATAACTACTTAGAATAACAAATAATAAAGCGAAAACATATCTATATATTTTATTAACACTTGTCATAAATAATATTTTAATAGACACAAACTAACCAGTAAAATTATAAATCTACTGGCTAGTTAATATCTTTCTATTTATCTTCTATTCTCATTGACCCATTTAATAGTCCAAGCCATAATATTTGCGTATAAATAACTATTGTAAGCATCTCTACGCTGAGTAACATTTCTTCCATCTAATCCATACTCTTTCGTTATCTCTAATATTCCTGCTCTCGTGCTACTTAAAGGATTTGAATTAAGGAACCTATCAGTTTGATCACTGAAGTAACCTCCCATCCATCCACCATCTCCAATCATAAGAAATGCATCAGTATTATGTTGTAAAATTATACTCATATCCTTAGACGAAATATCTACTTCAGCTATTGAATGCATATTGGAAGGTATTCTCTTATAGTAAGTCCCATTTAAATGTATTCCCATTGTTGCACCAGCAATATTTCTAAATGGTCCATTTATTATTGGATTATCAGGAATATTAAGCATTCTAAAAGCATTCACTCTAACAGAAGCACCACTATAAACGGGGCTTGCAAAATCTCCTGCACCAAAATTCGAACCTGTTATACGATTTACTAAGGTAGATGAAGAATACAAATCGTTACTATTGCTGTAAACAAGTACCCCTCTCTGATTTCTTACAAAATCAAATAGTACATCATACCATGCTCTATCATTTGATACCACCGCCTGTTGAGTAAAGAAAATAGCATCAATTTTCTTATCATTTATTAACTTTTGTAATTTAGGAGAACTTCCTTTTGGAATAATATTAAGTTTTGAATTATCTCGATAAAAGTCAAAATAATAATAAACATTTATCTTAGAAGACTTAACAGTTCCATTAGGTCCAAAATTACTAGGATTTGTCAATATCGCACCCGCTGGTATAGCAGGATTGGTACTTGGACCAAATTCTCCTGATACATCTCCAATTACTAAGATATTTACTTCATCAAATTGCGCTTCCGTTTTAAAAGAACAACTTCCAGTATTATCATTATTCTCCGTCAAGATTTGATAAACAGTCTGCGCACTTGCTTTAATAGGTACTCCATCAGCACTTAAAGTAACTATTACTTCTTTTCCTACTTGATCAGCAGTAAAACTTCCACTTTTACTAAATTGCACTCCATTAACATTAGCTGTCTTGATACTATAACTACCAGCTGACAAAACTTTAACAGGAACATCAACAGTAATTTTTCCATTAGCAGCCATATCAGGGACCATAGTACCATTTACTTTTACTTTAGAACATTGTATACTAAATTGAGCATATTGTACTTTTAATGGTATCTCAAAAGAATTAATTATTTTGAGATTCCCATCACCTGTTAATGTAATTTTATCTTTATTAGGCAATATTTGGTTATTGCTATTTAATAAAACTTTTTGAATATTATTACCATTTTCACCACGATAATTTAGAACAACATCTGTTGCCGTAAACTCTACTAAATCGTTATCGGTTGCTATAACTTTAAACGATGCCTTACCAGGAGATTTTACTAAAACTTCTACTTCTAATTTATTAGCACTTGTTAATTTTGTATTTTGAGTATAAGTTCCTAAGTATTTAGATTTAGATAAATCTACTTCATAATCTACACCTTTAACATTAATTGTAAATGAACATTCATTTCCACCTCCATCTGAATTGGTTGTTACTGTAAATGGATAATTTCCTTCTGCTATAGGTTTTCCTTCTGCATATAATCTAACAGTATTTACTCCTGTATTTTTTAAAGTACCAGTACCTTTAAAAGAAATTCCATTTACCTGATTACTTTGAATTCTATAAATACCTTTATTGGTAACATTAACATCTATATCAACATAATGTTTATTTTGATCTACAGTTTGACCAATTAAATAAGGTTGATCAGAAATCTTGTAACTTGTACAATCTAATGTAAAAGATATAGGAGCCTTTATTACATTAAGCATTGTCGTATTACATATATTCTCTCTTTTGCCATTAACAACTAAAATTATTTTGTCTCCAATAGTTGTATTAACCACAGAAGAGGTAATTTGATCTGAATAGCCAACAGCAGGTACCCCAAAACCTTTCAATTTTATTGTTACAGGGCCAGTAGACATAAAAGTTCCACTAGTTGAAAAATAATATCCGTTGTCTGTAACAACGTCAATATTGTAATCTCCTATTGTTGTAACATCCAATGTTATAGATAGAAAATCACGAGATTCATCTAAAGGTTGACCTTGTATTAACTGACCTGAAAAACTGATAGTAGAACATATATTAGAATCGACTTTGACATTAGCTGGTGGTAATGTACCACATAAGCTCATCCACATATCATTCATTTTACTCCAATAATTAATACAATCAGTATCTACATTATAAATTGTAAGACCATCTTCTAAATTATTAGCTCCATTTGCTATATCATCACGCTGTTTATTAGTTAAACGAGGAAGTAAAAAGCCTTTACCTGTACTTTCAAGCTCTAAAATGGCATTTACAGATGGTGTCTGCGAAGAATTAGCTACAGAGCCATCTTTTATTTTAGTATTAGGTTGAGCGAATACTTGACCAAAACTAAATAGTAAAGCTATTATTAAAAAAAATCCTTTTAAACTTTTCATATCTATCACTATTTATTTAATTTCATCAATATTTCGTTGATTTGACTTTTTAATTCTATATTTTCTCTTCTCAACTCCATTAAATCTTTTGTAATTTCTTGTAGATCTTTAATTTGTTTCGCTTGATCGATGGTATGTAAATAAAGTTCTTCAGTTTTCTCTAAAAGTTGAACAGATAATTCAGATAGATTAAAAGAATAACCTTTATTGGTTTTATCCAATTCACTAATCGGTTTAACACCTGGTAAATGACGATTTGTCTTTATGAATTTTTCTATTATTTCTAAATTATTAAAAGAATAATCCTCTTTTAGTTCAGATACACCATTAAAATAAGCGTCAAAAACGTAATCAGCATAATAACTATTAACTGCAGTAATGCTACCATCAACTTGTAACATCTCACTTGAGCCTTGTTCTGGTAATCTTAAATTTTCACCTATTCCCACCCAACCTTTTGTTTTGATATTATCTCCAAAAACAACTTTAGTTTTAGTGTCATCCATATTTTTCCAAATTTGTGGAATAATCTGAGAGATATCTATTTTATTCTCATTATGTTCTTCGTCAGTATATAAAAGCTCGTCACCATCCAAAACTAATGAAGTTACAGTTTCGTTATTAACAAGAAAATCAGAGATAAAAACTATTTGCTTGTTATCTTCTAAGTCTGTATATACTAATGCTGGTTCTTGTTTGATTTCACCAGAAGCTAAAGTACGTGAGACACTAGGGTTATACACAAAGCTGGTTTTTGGCAACGCTGACTCTTTCATCATATCATTTAGCCTAAATTCACTGATATTTAAATGTTCATCTTGGTAGACTAAACTTTTATATTCCTTTGTTTCAAATAACGTATAGCCTTCACTAGATAAGTCTGGTGCAGTTACTTCTTCATTATCTTTTTGAATTATAGTCTTAGTTGTATTTTCAACATCTCCATTTTCATCTTGACGTGTATAAGTAAACTCAAATATATTTTTCAAATGAAAACTTGTTAAAGTTTCAAAATCTTTAACTTCTGAATCTCCTAATACACGCATCCACTTAGATTCTGTACCATCCTGCGCATTCACACTCCAATAATAATAACCAGGAAATAATCCAGTATTATTACGATCATTTGTAGTATTAAAAATTAATAAACTTTCTGAAGGCTCCTTAATTGTTTCTATATCGGTCAAACTTTTCAAGGCTACATTTGGAATTATCAATCCCTTATCTTGCGAATAAATATGCATTACAGCAGACTGATCTGGTATAGCAATACCAATTCCCACACTACTATCCTGTGAATAAATTTTCACAATAGAAGTTAAACAGATGAATAAAAAGATTTTTATTTTCATAATTAAAACATTATTTACCAATATTTAAGCAAAAATAACAATAATCAAACAATATCCAATACGATTTCAGTTATATTTTCTATTGATTTCCCAAAAAGCTAATTATATATAGGTTTTTAACCTAAAATTCTATAATATTTATTTATTTTAGAACAAAAACTACTAAAACATATGGCACAAAAAAGCCTCATTTATAATCATGATTATAAATGAGGCTTTTTTTGTAGAAACTTTGATTAACTTATCTTTCTATAGACTTATAAATCAGTTCTTGAATATTCTCTCTAATATTCTCTTTTGACATACTACGTGT
>NZ_BAEX01000075.1 GCF_000246945.1 Myroides injenensis M09-0166 | reverse complement strand
ACACGTAGTATATCTATCCTTAAGAAGATGCTTGCAAACGCTGTAATAAATTCATGCTTAGAGCGTGTTCCGTATATTCACGGTCGACATGAAACTTCTTAACATTCTTTTTACTAGGTAACTCATACATTGCATCAGTTAATATAGCCTCACATAAAGAACGTAAACCACGAGCCCCTAATTTATATTCTAATGCTTTATCTACAATATAATCTAGAGCTTCATCCGCAATAGTAAAAGTAATACCATCCATTTCGAATAGCTTTTCATATTGTTTAATTAAAGCATTTTTAGGCTCTGTTAAGATTAAACGTAGAGTTTCTCTATCTAGAGGATTCATATGCGTTAACACAGGTAACCTACCAATAATCTCAGGGATTAAACCATAATCCTTAATATCTTTTGGTATGATGTACTGCATTAGATTTGTACGATCAACTTGGTCCCCCTCTAACAAAGAACTATAACCTACTGCTTGAAAATTTAAACGCTTAGAAATTATGCGTTCAATACCATCAAAAGCACCTCCTGCTATAAAAAGAATATTCTTAGTATTCACTTCTATAAACTTTTGATTAGGGTGCTTTCTACCACCTTCTGGCGGTACATTAACTACACTTCCTTCTAAAAGTTTTAAAAGAGCTTGTTGCACTCCCTCACCTGATACATCACGTGTAATAGATGGGTTATCACTTTTACGCGCAATTTTATCAATTTCATCTATAAAAATAATACCTCGCTCAGCACATTCAATATCGTAATCAGCAGCTTGTAATAACTTAGTCAATATTCCCTCTACATCCTCACCTACATAACCAGCTTCAGTTAACACAGTAGCATCAACAATAGCTAGTGGAACATTTAACATTCGAGCAATAGTCTTAGCTACAAGGGTTTTCCCTGTACCTGTCTGCCCTACTACAATTACATTACTCTTTTCTATTTCAATATCATCATCATTCCCCTTTACTTCTTGAAGAAGGCGTTTGTAGTGATTGTAAACTGCAACAGACATAACCTTTTTAGTTTGGTCTTGTCCTATCACATATTCATCTAAAAAAGCACGAATTTCCATCGGCTTTTTTAAAAGTAAATCATTTGATAACTTATCTGATTCTTTGGCAAGACTATCGTCTTCTACAATATCGAATGCTTGTTCTACACATTTATCACAAATATGAGCATCGATACCAGCTATAAGAATATTAACCTCTGCTTCTGCTCGTCCACAAAACGAACATCTCATCACTTCTTTAGCCATAAAGTTATTCTCTGATTAAAACCTCATCAATCATTCCATATTCTTTAGCCTCTTTAGCGATCATCCAGTAATCACGATCACTATTTTCGCGTACTTTTTCTATCGATTGGCCAGAATGTTTAGCAATGATTTCGTATAATTCGTCTTTTAATTTTAAAATTTCTCTTGCAGTAATTTCAATATCTGAAGCTTGACCTTGCGCACCACCTAATGGTTGGTGAATCATTACTCTAGAGTGTGGTAATGCTGAACGTTTTCCAGCTGCACCAGCACATAATAAAACTGCCCCCATTGAAGCTGCCATACCTGTACAGATTGTAGCTACATCAGGTTTAATAAACTGCATAGTATCATAAATACCTAAACCAGCATATACTCCTCCACCTGGTGAATTTACATAAATACTAATGTCTTTTTCATTGTCAACACTTGCTAAAAACAACAATTGAGCTTGAATAATATTAGCTATATAATCATCAATAGCAGTTCCTAAGAAAATAATTCTATCCATCATCAAACGAGAGAAAACATCCATAGATGCTACATTCATTTGACGCTCTTCAATAATATATGGAGTCATACTACTTACGATCTTATCGTAGTACATACTATTTATACCATGATGCTTTGTTGCATATTTTTGAAACTCTTTACCGTAATCCATAACGTATTTTATTTTTTTATTAGTAAAAAATAAGCGTCTTTCTTTTCAGAAAGACGCTCAAATATAGTTATTTTTTTCCGGAAATTATTCTCCGTACATTTCCTTAACGAAATCTTTATATGATACCTCTTTAACTTTAGCACCAACTTTATCGTTAAATAAAGCTAACATTTTTTCGTTCATCAATTGTTCAGAAATACGTTTTACTTCTTCTTGGTTTGACATAACGCGTGCTACGATATCCTCAACAGTTTTGTCATCTGGTTCTGCTTGTCCAAATTGAGCTAACTGATCTTTGATTAATTTAATTGTGAAATCTTTTACTTCTTCAAAGTTAAGTTGTAAGTCAAATTGAGACATTACTTTTCCTTCGATTAATTGGTAACGTAATCCACTTTCAGATTTAGCATATTCTTCTGCTGCTTGCTCTGCTGTCATTGGAGTATCTCCTGCAGTTTGCAACCATTTTTTCAAGAATTCAGCTGGTAATTCAAATGATGTATTAGCTAATAAATACTCATAAACATCATTTAAGAATTTTTGGTCTGCCTGAGAAGCAAATTGTTTTTCAGCGTCTTCTTTGATTTTTTCTTTTAATTGCTCTACTGAAGTAACTACTCCTTCTCCAAACAATTTATCAAATAATTCTTGGTTTAACTCAGCTTTCTCAGTTTCGTTAATTTCTTTTATTGTAAATACAACGTCAACTTCTAATCCATGAACTTTAGCGTGATCAACTCCTAAGTATTCCATTAGTTTGTGATCATCATCAAATAATCCTTTAGTATTAACCGTTACTTGATCTCCAACTTTTTTATTTAAAAATTTCTTTTGATTTGTTTTAGTTCTGAACGCATCAACAGCAATTTTCACTTCATTGTTAATTCCTTCTTCTTCATTAGTAAAAGTACCTACCATTTCTGAAGTTTCTTCTACTGCATCTTTAGAAATTAATTTTCCGTATTGTTTTTGAATATATTCTACTTGCTCATCTAACATTGCGTCATCAGCAACAATGTTGAATTTAGTTACTTTTCCTTTAGAATCTAAATCAATAGTAAATTCAGGAGTTAATCCTAATTCAAAATCAAATTTTAATACATCAGCATCCCAGTCAAAATTCTCATTCATTACTGGTAACGGATTTCCTAAAATATCCATCTTCTCTTCTACAAGGTAATTATTCAATTTATCTTGCAAAATTTTGTTTACTTCTTCAAACAGTACAGCTTTACCATATTGTTTTAGGATTAAACTCATAGGTACAGCACCTTTTCTAAATCCAGGAACACTTGCGTTCTTTTTGTAGTCAGATAATACTTTATCTACATTACCTTGATAATCTTCTTTTGCAAGTTCAATAGTAACGATTGCATTAAGAGCATCTACATTATTTCTTGTAATATTCATTTTTTGATGTATTTACATAATAAAATTGGGTTGCAAAAATAAATTATTTTTACAACCCATCCAAGTTTTTAAGTGATTGTATTTCAATCATTAATTTTTTTATCGCTTTTGCACTTCATCTTTTTGCAAAAATCCATTCGTTATTGATTGGCAAAAAGTCAGCACTATACTAAATAACAACGCATACCAAAAATTAACTACTACAAATCCTTGAACAAAATAAGCACTAAGCATTATAATTACAGCATTAATAACTAATAAGAATAATCCCATAGTTACCACTGTTGCTGGTAATGTCATAAACACCAATACTGGTCTTAAAAACATATTTAACAATCCCATCACTACTGCTACCCATAGAGCTGATGTCCATCCTGCTACTTCTACACCTGGTAATAACCAGCATAAGAACATCACAATAGCAGTCGTAAATAATAATCTAATTATAAATCCCATAACTTTTTTTGTTAAAAATAGTAATTTATTTATTAGTAGCCAACAAAGTTGGTCCTGGATACACTGCTGGATTTACTAATGGAATATTAGATTTATAATGTCTATTGATAACTCTTAATATCTCAGCTGCGATAAAAGCATACCCTCTAGGATTTAAGTGTACCCCATCAAGAGAAAACATTACAGTATTCAAATTCCCCATTCCAGTAAAATAATCTGCCGTATAGATTTGTCCATCTTCAACTCTTAATCCAGAAACAGCCTTATTTAATAATTCATTCATATCTGCTATAGCTAATCCTTTTTCTGCTGCTTCAGCTCTAATAATATTATTAAAGTTTGTAGTTGCTTCTTTAATTTTCTTTTGTTCTACTGGATTTAGCACATATTCATCACCCAATGGGTAAGTAACACCTATTTTAAGCATTTCATCCATTATAGTGTTACCAGTAGAGGTAGGTAATGAAGCTCCTATTTGAGGTTTACTAGTTAACAACATTAAGTCTTGTGCAGTTGCATGTCTTGCTTTCCCAAATATATGAGCGATCAATGCAATTTCTTGTTCTTTAATAGGCAATGGCAATTGTCCTGAATCGATAGCGGCTTTTAATCCAGCTGCAATCACAGGTGACATATCATCTAAAGTGTTATCGTTAATCAATAATGGATTTGCTTTCTCTTTAGAAAACAATTGTAAACGATCTCCTTGTCCTGCTTTAGCTAATGTCATTTTTAATAAACCAACAAACATATTTAATTGATCTATTTTTTCAACTCCAATTAATTCTGGTGTCAAAGGACTATATGGTACAGTTGTAAAAAATGGAATTGCAGTTACATCTGGTATAGTAGCCACTACTCCTTTAGCACCTCCCGAAGTCAATGTTGTAGTAATTGTTTTATATACATTTTGGAAAACACCCGCATGAGTAATATCATTTGGTCCATATTTCGCAGGGTCTAAACCTCCCGCTTCATTTTGATCTACACCTTCACCTCCTGAAGTAGCATAAGCTAATACGTCATTAGCACCAATCCAATTGGTAAAAAATGTAGGTTTTAGAGTCATCGCATCACCTAATACAGTTGCTTGGTCACTAGTAGCAGTTCTAATAAAGTAAGGATTAGATTTCCCCGCTGATAAAGCTGCTAAGCTTCCATAACCAGGTGCTAATAAATGAAATGTCTTTGCACCAGGTACTCCTGCATTGTGATAAGCAGTTTTTTGTTGCTTTGTCGCATCTATCGTAACTACACCTTTAATATTCTCAGGTCCACCTGTAGACATATTAATGATCATTTTCGTAGGCATAATTTCTGTCCCTGCTACTAACATACCTCCTACATCATTGACATCATCACTAAAATCTGGTTGGGTAAATTCTCCTCCTCCAACTATTTTAAACTGTTTTGCTAGAATATTTGGAAATGAATTTTGCTGTCCAGAACGATAAACTGTACCATCCATAAAACCTGAAGTCAATGAATTTCCTACTGCCACATAACTAGAAAAATCTGCTTCACCTGGATAGTAGGTTTCTGAATCTATTTTGTCACTAATTTCAGGTTTACACGAAGCAAACATAACTAGTGCTGGTAATATTAATAAATATCTTTTTTTCATGATTTTCTTTTTTTGAAATTAAAAACTATAGCTCACACCGATACCACCGCTAGTTACAGCACTTTTATAAGTCCCGCCAAACGATACATTTTGTCCATCTTCATTATAATAGCTATAAGAACTATTAGTATCGCTAAAATGTAAATAACTATATACTAAATCTATTGCAATACCATTTTTAAACTTGTATGTCAAACCTCCTGTATACGCTCTAGAGTCATTTCTTGGTGTTTCTGGCGCAAAATATCCAGGCTGTACAGGACTTTCATCATAATACCATCCTGCTCTTAATGATAATTGATCATTTACAGTATATTGAGCTCCTAAACGATACGTACTAGAATCTTTATAATTTCTAGCATTTACTGATTTTCCAATTGTAGGATTATCAACAAAATCAATCACTAAAGCATCATATACTCTCCAAAAAGTGCGATTATAATCAAAAGCAAATAACCATTTTTTCCACTCATAAGAAGCCCCTACTGTTAACTCCGCTGGCAATGGCATTTGTGCCTCAATCTTACCATCTACAAACATATCCTTTCCAAATGCAGGAACATCATGGAATTTTGCCTTTCCATTATTTGGTTTCATGATAATTTCAGAACGATAATTCACCCCAAATCTTAAGTGATCATCTACATTAACCATATATCCAGCTGTCCATCCCCATGCAGTAACATTCTTAGCTTCGATAGTAACATCTGTTCTATTTCCATTTTCATCTGTCATGCTACGCGATACATTTCTATTAAAAGTAACACCCCCATTAACTAAAATAGGTCCCCCTCCAAAACTGAAATGTTTACTCACTTTAATAGCAAAAGTTGGTTGAAAATAGATTGCTTTTAAATCAATATTATTTACTAAATGTGATCCTTGCCAATCTTGATCCCAATCTACTGCACTTCCATATGGAGAATAAACTGCTAATCCAAGACTTAACCAATCTGTCGCTTTATAAGTACCGTATGCATAAAATGGCGTTCCTGTATTACGTGTTTCATTTTCCCATCCGTATGTTGTATTCTGAAATTTTGTATCAGCTACTAAAACATTCATTCCAGCAGAAAAATTAAAGCGGTCTTCTAGATACACAATTCCAGCAGGGTTAAAGAAAGTTGCCTCAGCACTATTTACAACAGCTACTCCCGTATGTCCCATAGCAAGTTGTTTATTTCCCTGCATACTAACTCTGTATCCTCCAGCAAAGGCAGAAGAAGAAACTATCGCTAATAAGGACAATGATATTAACTTTTTAATCATAATTGCCTAATATTTAAATTCGTTATATTCCAAATATAATTAGTAAATACAGTTTTACAAATTTTTAAGTCTTATTTTAACACTTGTAAAAATTAAATTAAATATTATTCAACAAATAACACTTAAAGATAAATAATAACTACAATAATTTAACCAATAAAACCATTTATAAAAAAAATAACAAACTTAAAGTATCACAAAAAAAGTAGTCATATCGAAAAATAAACAAAAAAACATCTAATTAATTTACATTCTTTCAATAATATAACTTCTAAAAAGTCATGATGTAAAGCAGATATTTAAAAAAAGGACACATTTATAAGCTAATTTCTTTTAAAACTACACACACCTCTTTCTTATTAATATAAAAACAATAAACTATACTATTCTGCATTATAATGATGCTACATTGATCCCCAGATGATAAGGCAATGATGCCGCCTTTTTATGCCGAATTAGCGGCATCATTGCGGTATCATAGCGGCATCACTGCGGCATCACTAAGACAAATTCACTCTAAAAAAAGGTTGAAACCTGTTAAAAGCTCAATCAACTGTAGTATTTTATTAAGGGAAAATAATTGTGTAATTGCACTATACCTAAAGAGGAAAAGGCATAAAAAGAAGAAAGCTACCAAATTGGTAGCTTTAAAACTATTATTAAGATAAGAATTCCTTTACTATATCGTAAAACATTTGTGGATTTTCAGCATGGAGCCAATGCCCTACATTTGGTATTGTTTCTATAATTGCATTAGGAAAAATACTTTTTATAAGCTGTTGATCACTCTCCTGAATATAGTTAGATTTTCCTCCTCTGATAAAAAGGACATCACCATTATATTCACTTCCTTGTTCTAATCCCTCTCCTACAACATCTTCATTTTTATTAAACACATTGAGGTTAAAACGAAAAGCTAACTGACCTGGCTCTAACCAATAAAGACTTTTCATTAAGAATAATCGTGTACCAGCATCTTTAATATACTCTCCCAATTTTGCATCAACTTCTTGGCGGCTCGGCTTAACTGAAAAATCAACTGCATTCAACGCTTCAAAGATATCTTGATGATGAGGAGCATAATTTCTAGGCGCTATATCCGCCACTATTAGCTTCTGTACTTTTTCAGGAAATTGTACTGCAAATTTCATCGCTACTTTACCACCCATTGAGTGCCCTAATACAATGGCATTTTCAATTTGATAATGCTGCATATAATTAAAAAGATCGCTAACCATCGCATCATAAGACCATTCTTCTGAATGAAAACTGCGTCCGTGATTACGCAAATCTAACATGTGTACTTGATATCCTATAGCAGACATTTGCTTACCAAAAGTCGACCAGTTATCAGACATTCCTAAATAACCATGAAGTACAATTAATGGTTTACCTGCTTCTCCTTCAATTTTTGAATATAAAATCTCTGTCATTATTGTAATTTTCTGATGTACATATTCACAACATTCTCTAATCCTAAGTAAATAGACTCCGCAATTAATGCATGACCTATCGAAACTTCTAATAGGTTAGGAATATTATCTTTAAAGAATTTAATATTATCTAAACTCAAATCATGACCAGCATTAATCCCTAGATTTAAGTCTACCGCTAATTCTGCTGCTTTCACATAAGGAACAATTGCTCCTTCATTACCTAAACCATACTGTCTAGCAAACTCTTCTGTATATAACTCAATGCGATCTGCACCTACTTCTTTTGCCCCTTCAACCATTTTAAGAACAGGGTCAACAAATATTGAAGTACGAATACCTTGCTGTCTGCATTCCTGTATAACTTCTTTTAAAAAATCTTTATGTTTCACAGTATCCCATCCCGCATTAGATGTCAGAGCATCTACCGCATCGGGTACTAAGGTTACTTGAGTAGGTTTACATTCATATACCAACTTTAGAAAATCATCCATAGGATTACCCTCAATATTGTATTCTGTATATACAACATTCACTAAATCTCTTGCATCTTGATATCGAATATGACGTTCATCGGGACGAGGATGTACAGTCACTCCCTCTGCTCCAAATTTCTGAACATCCTTTGCAACTTGTAATAGATTAGGCACATCTCCTCCTCTAGAATTTCTAAGAGTGGCTATTTTATTGATATTAACCGATAATTTAGTCATAAGTATAAAATTTAAAGACAAAAATACAAAGTATAATTAACGACTATTGATTAATTTTTGATTATTTTGCACAATATAATATATATGTATAGCTATGTTTTCATTTGACAAAAAGTTAATCCAATCATTACCTCCCTTTACTCCAAATAATTTGGCAGAGGAATGCTATGCTTTTTTGTCTAAACATTCTTTCAGTCATGCCCCTATTATTAATAGCGACAATAAATTAATAGGAAATATAATGGCTGAAGATATTGAAATAGCTGAAAAAGACAAAATAATAGAAGATTACATCTATGACTTGGAATATTTTTCATTACATGAAAACACTTCTCTTAATATATTTGAAATCTTTGACCTATTTACGCTAAACAAAACAAATATACTTCCCGTGATTACTGATAATAATGAAGTAATAGGCATTCTTTCAAAAGCGACACTATTTGAATATTGGCCTAATGCTATCTTTTTTCAGGAAGTAGGTAAAACAATTATTATCTCAAAACAACAAAACACTTTTAGCCTGTCTGAGGTAGCCCAAATTGTAGAGAGTAATAATGCTAAGCTATACGGAATATTATTATTAAACCAAGAGGATGAGAATGTTCAGATTCTTCTAAAGACAAATAATATTAACACTAATCACATATTAGACGACTTTAGACGATACCATTATGACATCATCACTCAACATAACGAAGATATGCACTACAGCGATTTAAAAGACAAATCTGATTACCTAAATAAATACCTAAATATATAGTATGAAATTTGCTATTTACGGACAAACAAGCAAGCCAATTGTACAAAACATCATTTTAAGGCTATTAGCCGTTTTCAATGATTACGAATCTACCGAAATTATTTTTGAATCACATTTTTATCAGTTATTAAAACATACTAATGTACTGTCACAAGACTACCAGACATTTGGTCAAAAAGTAGACTTGCCAAGTGATACAGATTTTTTTATTAGTGTAGGTGGAGATGGAACTATGTTAAGAGCGACAAACTTTATCAAAAACATGAATATTCCAATTGTAGGTATTAATGCAGGTAGATTAGGCTTCTTAGCAAATGTTCAGCAAGATGACATTGAAAAATTATTACCAAACTTATTTACACATTCTTATAAGCTGTCTAAAAGATCGCTACTAAGCATGCAATGTAATCCTCCAAAAAATAATGACTTTGATATTCAATATGCATTAAACGAAGTAACCGTTTCTCGCAAAAACACGACTTCGATGATTACAGTAGATACTTACCTAGATAATGAATTTTTGGCTTCTTACTGGGCAGATGGTTTAATTATATCTACTCCTTCTGGATCGACTGGATATTCACTAAGTTGTGGTGGACCAATTATTGAACCAGAAACTGGCTGTTTTGTATTAACACCTCTAGCTCCGCACAATCTTAATGTGAGACCCTTAGTAATTAGAGATAATCTAGAAATAAAATTAAAAGTTAGCAGTAGAGAAAAGAAATTCTTAGTGTCCCTTGACACCACGACTAAAACGATAGCTAACGAAACTGAAATAATCATTTCGAAAGCTCCTTTCACAATAGATCTAGTAGAATTTCCTACGCAAAGTTTCATCAAAACATTGCGAAACAAACTACTATGGGGAGAGGACAAAAGAAATTAATACAATTCACGAATTGAAATATACTTTTTGAGTGTTTTTAGCGTTTTGAGGTATAAAGCTAGTTTTTTCTCATATTAATGGAATAAAAAAAATTAAATTACGTCGCGATATTACTATATTTGTAAATTATTTTAACAAAATGAATAGAATTCTATTACCATTTTTATTGTTATTTAGTGTCAGTGTCATGCAAGCACAAATCCATGAATTTGGTGGTGGTATAGGTGGAAGTAATTACGTAGGGAACATAGGTTCCACGCAATTTATCAATCCTACAAACGTAGGATATAATCTTTTTTATCGTTGGAATAAAAGTCCAAGACATTCTTATAAAGTAAGTTTCTTACAAACAAAACTTACTGGCAATGACTTAAAGTCAGATATGCCTAGTAGAAAAGAAAGAGGATTAAACTTTAACAATACAGTACAGCAATTGTCTGTTGGCTTTGAGTTTAACTTCTTTGAACTTGATCTACACGAAGAAAATTTTGGCTTAACGCCTTATCTATATTTAGGTATATCGGGGATTAGATATTCAGATATTTATTTCCGTTCCTATGAGATAGATTTAGGAGGTAACCAGCAGTATAGAAAAACTGATTTAGAAAAAGGGAAAAAGAAGAATTCATTAGCAATTCCTTTTGGAACAGGTTTAAAAGTAAGATTAACACCTCAACTAATATTAAATGCTGAAGTGATTGCAAATTATACCTTTACAGACAATCTGGACGGTAGTCATCCTTCTAGTAAAAATAAAGAATACTATAGTTTTGGAAAAAACGTAAATGATTGGTTTTTTTACACTGGCTTTTCAATAAGCTATACATTTGGAAAAAACCCTTGTTATTGTGCAGATTAAATGAACTTGAAAGAAGAAATTGACTTAAAGAAATTACCTAATCACTTGGCTATCATAATGGATGGTAACGGTAGATGGGCTAAAAAGAAAGGTTTTCTAAGAACTATAGGTCACGAAAACGGAATAAAATCAGTAAGAACTACTTTAAGTAGCTGTGCTGAACTTGGAATAAAGAATTTGACATTATATGCATTTTCAACTGAAAACTGGAATAGACCAAAGTTTGAAGTCGATAAGCTAATGCAATTATTAGTAAATTCATTAAAAAAAGAATTACCTACCTTTAATGAAAACAAAATTGCAGTAAATGCGATAGGTAATTTATCATTACTACCTCCAAAAGTTCAAGAGCAATTAAACGAAGTAATTGACAAGACAAAAAACAACGATAGAATGACGCTTACTCTTGCTCTTAGTTATGGTTCAAGAGCAGAGTTAATTGATGCTGTAAAAAAGATTTCATTTAAAGTTAAAAATAACTTAATTTCGGAAGCTGATATTGACGAATCAATTATTAATGAGCATCTTTACACGCATGATCTACCTGATGTAGATCTATTAATTAGGACTAGTGGAGAGCAAAGAATAAGTAATTTCCTGCTGTGGCAGATTGCTTATGCTGAGCTTTATTTTACAGAAGTTCTATGGCCTGACTTTTCAGAAGAAGAGTTATATAAGGCGCTTCTAACTTTTCAAAATAGAGAAAGAAGATTTGGAAAAACAAGTGAACAAATTAAATAAAAAACGAAAATAATGTTTCAAAAAGGCACCTCTCTTTTTGCACTGTTTCTCGCAGGAATCATCCATGCAAATGCCCAAGCACAAGACAGTATAAACATTCCTTCTTTTGAAGCTCCAAAGATTTATACCTTAGGAGATATAAAAGTAACTGGAAAAATCAATTATAACCCTCAAACCGTTATAACCTTTACAGGTCTTAATAAAGGACAACAAATAGCAGTACCAGGAGAAGAAATTTCTACTGCCTTGACGAAGTTATGGAACCTAGGTTTCTTTACTGACATCAATCTATATGAAACATCAGTAGTAAATGATACTATTAATATAGAGCTATCGTTAAATGAAGTTCCTAGACTTAATAGTGTAAAAATAAAAGGCTTTAAAAAATCAAAGTCTGAATCTCTTATAAAAGAAGCTAAACTTACGAAAGGAAAAATAGTAAACGAAAACTTTTTATCTACTACTAAGTATTTCTTACTTAACAAGTATAAGAAAGATGGTTTCTACAATACTAACGTTATATTAAGCACTATCCCTACTGATTCTACCAATAGAAGAGTAGATTTACTTGTTGATATTAACAAAGGGAAAAAAGTTCGTGTATCAAAAATTACTTTTGACGGTAATAAACAACTTTCTGATAAAAAATTGAAGAAAGCAATGAAAAACACGAAACAACGTAGTCCGTTTAACCCACTTCGTATATTTAAACCTTCTAAATTTATAAGTGCTAAATACGAAGAGGATTTAACAAATATCGTTAATAAGTATAAAGAAAATGGTTATCGCGATGCTCGTGTAATTGCGGATACTACTTCTTATGACCCTAAGACAAACCGTGTTGCTATTAATATAGATGTTGAAGAAGGAAACAAATACTACTTCGGAGATATCCGTTTTATTGGAAATACTGTTTTCCCTAATTATGTATTAAAACAAGTATTAGGAATTCAAAAAGGAGATTTATACAACGGTGTCTTATTTGACAAACGTATTAACGACCTTACTAATCCAGACGCAGATAACCTAACCAATTTATATCAAAATAGAGGTTATTTATTCTCTCAGGTTACACCAGTAGAGGTAAAAACAGCTAATGATACAATTGACTTTGATATTAGAATTCTAGAAGGACCTATTGCTAGATTTAATAATATTACTGCAATAGGTAATAACGATACTCATGATCACGTAATCTACCGCGATTTAAGTACTCGTCCTGGTGAAACATGGAGTAAAGCTCTAGTGATGGAAACAATCCGTAAGCTTGCTTCATTACAAATCTTCGATCCACAAGCAATTGTACCAGACGTTAAAAATGCCGACCCATCATCAGGTACTGTAGATATCGAATGGCAAATTGCAGAAAAAGGATCTAGCCAGGTAGAGCTACAAGGTGGTTACGGTGGAGGTGGTTTCATTGGAACGCTTGGTTTGTCGTTCAATAACTTCTCTTTGAGAAATATATTTAACAAAAAATCATACAAACCTTTCCCAATGGGAGATGGTCAATCACTTGCACTACGTCTACAAGGAAGTAGTTATTTCCAAACATATAGTTTGAGTTTCTCTGAACCATGGTTTGGTGGTAGAAAACCGATTAACTTCTTTGGTACATTAGCATATAGTAAACAAAATCTATATGACTATTACAACAGACGTACTGACCGTAGTAGAGGATTTAATATTACAACACTTTCGTTTGGTATTGCTAAACGATTGAATATACCAGATGATTACTTTGTATTATCACATACATTGAGTTTCCAATATTATGACATGAATAACTATAATACTGGATTATTTACATTTGGAGATGGTTCTTCAAGAAACCTTTCTTATCAAATTGAATTAAGACGTGATAATAGAGGTATGGATCCTATCTTCCCTACTTTTGGTTCATTATTTAGTGTTAGTGGTAAGTTTACTCCACCTTATTCTTTATTCAATAATGTAAATTATAAAAACTTACACAACGAGCAAGAATATAAGCTAAGAGCTAAAGAAGGAGCTATTGATCCATCAACTGGTCTACCATTAACTGCAGGTACGTACTTGAACAAAAATGGACAAGCTGTTGAAGATTGGAGAGATGCTACTGCTGACCAAAGTAAAATTGACCAAAAAAGATTTAATTGGTTAGAATATTATAAACTAAAATTCAAAGGAGATTGGTACAGTACTTTATTTGATAAATTAGTATTGAGAACTTCTGGAGAATTTGGTTATATGGGAGCATATAATGATAACCGTGGAGTAGTTCCTTTTGAAAGATTCTATTTAGGTGGTGATGGATTAGCTAACTTCTCTCTAGATGGACGTGAAGTTATTCAGTTAAGAGGTTACCAAAATCAAACGCTTACACCAATTAATGACTTAGGAGAACAAATTGGAGGTACTATTTATAACAAATTTACGTTAGAATTAAGATACCCTATTACATTAAAACCAAGTGCGTCAGTATATGTATTAACTTTTGCAGAAGCAGGTAACTCATATGATGCATTTAAAAACTATAATCCATTTGAATTAAAAAGATCAGCTGGATTTGGAGTTCGAGTATTTATGCCAATGTTTGGTCTACTAGGTATTGACTTTGGATATGGATTTGATCCAGTTCCAGGACAAACACAAAAAAGTGGATGGCAAACACACTTTATACTTGGACAATCGTTTTAATGTAGCAGATACTTAAAATTGAATTAAATGAGAGTGATATTAGCTTCTATTATTTGTATATTTACATCTATATCTATGTTAGCCCAAGGTGGAAGTGCCAGAATAGCCTACATAGATATGGAATATATATTAAGCCAAACGCCTGAATATATAGAAGCTACTTCTGCCTTAGAGTCACGCGCTAGCCAATGGAAAGCGGATATAGACAAAAAGAAAGAAGAGATAAGAAGATTAAAAGACAATCTAGCTGCTGAGAGAATATTACTAACTAGAGCGCTTATTGATGAAAAGGAAGAAGAGATCTCCATTTTAGAAGAAGAGCTATATGAATATCAGCAAAAAAGATTTGGTACTAAGGGAGATTTAATTACCCAAAAGGTAATGCTTTCAAAACCTATACAAGACCAAGTTTTTGCGGTGGTTGAAGATATTACTGAAGCTAGAAAGTTTGACTACGTTCTTGATAAAAATACTGAATCGACAATGGTACTTGCTACTAAAAGACACGATATAAGTGATCTTGTTTTAAAACGTTTAGCTACAGCAAGACGTAAGCAAAACATGAGCAAAAAGCAGGTAGAGGGAGTTGAAAAAGAAGAAAAAGAAGAAGATCAAATGGCATTGCGTCAAAGTCGACGTGAAGAACAACAGCGCAAAAAAGCAGAAGCTGATAGACTTCTAAGACAAGAAGAGAAAAAACGCAAACAAGAACAAGCTAATGATCCTAAATTCTTAAAACAACAAGCCTTAGAACAGCAACGTGAAAGGTTGATAAAAGAACGTCAAGAAAAGCAAGAGAAATTACGTCAAGAAAAACTTGCTAAACTTGAAGAACAAAAAGCTGCATTGGCATTGAAGCAAGAAGAAATTCAAAAACAACGTCAAGAAGCACAAGAAGCAAAACAAAGAGCAATTGAAGAAAACAGACAACAATTGCTAGAACAAAAAGCTGAACTCGAAAGACAAAAAGCTGAACGTGATAAACTAATTGAAGAAGAAAAGGAAAAGAGAAGACAGTTAAATGAGGAGAGGGTTAAAAACAAACCTACAGTTAATGTTGAAGAACTTAGAGAGCAAAGAAGATTAGAACAAGAACGTAAACAAGAAGAGGCTCGTATCAAAAGAGAGGAAGCAAAGAAAAAACGTGAAGAAGAATTAAAACTCTTTAAGCAACAACAAGAAGAAAAAAGGCAAAAAGCCTTAAAAGATGAAGAGGAAAGAAAGTTACGTATTCAACAAGAGATAGAAGAACGTAAAAAACAAAATGAAGAAGCAAAAAAGAATAAATAACATTTAAATTATAGATAATAAATCAAAAATCGAGTAACATGAGAAAAATGAAATCTTTATTAATTGCAGCCGTAATGTTTTTTGGAGTAAGCTCTACGGTGACTATGGCGCAATCAAAAGTAGCTCACGTTGATGTTCAAGCTTTAATAGTTGAATTACCTGAAACTAAAGCAGCTCAAGCTGAATTAAAAAAATTAGGTGAAGGATACCAAAGCACTTTTACAAATTTGGTTACAGAATACCAAAATAAAGTACAAAAATACCAAGCTGAAGCTGCAACTGCAGGTGATATTAAAAATGAAGAACGCGCTAAAGAAGTTCAAGAATTAGAACAACGCATTCAAGAATTCCAAACTACAGCTGGTCAAGAAATGGAGAAAAAAGAGTTTGAATTAACTAAACCTATCCATGAAAAAATCCAAGCAGCTATCAAAAAAGTAGCTAAAGCTAAAGGATATGACTACGTACTTGACGCAACATTAGGAAAAGGTATTTTAGTTGCTGATGGACCAGATTTAATCATTGATGTTAAAAAAGAATTAGGAGTTAAATAATTCTGAAATTTATAAAGATCAAACATTAAAACCACTCTATTTTTAGGGTGGTTTTTTTATATTTGTATATGCAAAACAACAATCCTATAGGAATATTTGACTCTGGTATAGGAGGCACAACAATCTGGCGTGATATTAATTTATTAATGCCAAATGAGAATACTATATACATAGGGGATCAACTCAATGCTCCTTATGGTTTTAAAACCAAAGAGGAAATAATAAACCTTTCTTTTAAGAATATAGATTATTTACTTTCTCAAGACTGTAAAATAATTGTTGTAGCATGTAATACTGCTACTACAAATGCCATTAATGAAATTAGAAACAAATACAAAATACCTATTATTGGAATTGAACCTGCAATTAAGCCAGCTACCAGCTTGACCAAAACAGCTACAGTTGGTATCCTAGCAACAAAAGGAACGATTACAAGCGATTTATTTGCATCTAAAGTAAAACTATACTCTGATGTAAAAATAATAGAGCAGATAGGCTATAATCTAGTTTCTTTAATTGAATCTGGACAGATACACTCTAAAGAGTTAAAAAAGCTACTAAGAGATTATCTTATTCCTATGGTAGACCAAGGAATGGATACGTTAGTTCTTGGATGTACACATTATCCCTACCTTATACCAATCATTAAAGAAATAATTCCTGACAATATTCAAATCATTGATTCCGGAAAAGCTGTAGCTAAGCAAACGAGAAAAATATTAGAACAAAATAATCTACTTAACCAGGATAATAAACTTGGAATCTCAACATTTTACACTAATGTAGATCCTACTGTATTAAAAACTTTTATTACAGAACCCGCTATTATTGAATATAAAAATTTCTAAAAAAACACAAGAGGGCTAGTATAAAATTACTAGCCCTCTTGTGTTTTTTATTCCTCTTCTTTATACCAACTTGAGTACATCACATAATTATTAGCAATACGCTCAACTTCACCAGCAAAATCAGAAGCACTTATATCTTTTACTTTCTTTGCAGGTACACCAGCATAGATAGCACCTGACTCTACAACTGTATTTTGAGTTACTACAGCTCCAGCAGCAATAATGGTATTACTATGAACAACACAATTATCCATTACAATAGCTCCCATCCCTATTAAAACGTTATCGTGTATTGTACAACCATGTACCATTGCATTGTGCCCTACAGAAACATTATTTCCAATTACTGTTGGATGTTTTAAATAAGTACAGTGGACAATTGCCCCATCTTGAATATTTACCTTATTGCCAATAGTAATGGAATTAACATCTCCCCTAATCACTGCATTAAACCATACGCTGCATTTCTCACCGAACGTTACCTCTCCTACAATAGTAGCATTTTCTGCTACAAAACAATCCTCAGGAATTACAGGAGACTTTCCTCTAACTGCTTTTATAATCATATCACTATAAATAAAAA
>NZ_BAEX01000076.1 GCF_000246945.1 Myroides injenensis M09-0166 | reverse complement strand
TAGTTTTCTAGCCCTCTGCAAGAGCAAGTCGTTTTGAAAGCTCGAATCATAATTTCGAGTGCCTCAAAACATAACTTGCTGTAATCTTTCGATTACTAAATCCATCTATTTTACAAAGTAAAATCTAAAGTGATTTCATATTAAGAAATCACTCACTATTTGACACTAAAGTGCCAAGTATAACCTTAAAATTCCATTTAAAGTTTTCAAACTGTATATATAATTTCTTTGCTGTAAGATAGTAAAGTAAGTTTTGCAATTGTCTTTTAATTAGCGCTTTAAAGCTGTTTTAAAATAATCTTAGTGTAAATACTTACAAGAGTAAAGTTTTCGACAAGCTAAAGCTTACAACTATCCATAATGTAAAATGTAAACCTTTAAAAATGTACAATATGGGAACAGTAAACCAACCATCAAAAAAAGACAGTCAAAATGAGTTAGTCGATGAAGACTATCTAATGAATATCATGAGTGGTGATATAGAAGTTAAGTCTGTAGAACAAGCTAAGCCTATCGTAGAAGCAAAAGAAGAACCTCTAATCCAAGAAGAAGTAACAAAAGTCAAAGAGAAGAAACCAAAGAAAGAAGTAGCAACTACTAAATACCAAGAGCTTTTTCTAATTAATGAATTTCCTTCATCAAGAGCTGGAAAGGTCGTTTATATCCGACCTGAGTATCACGAAGTATTACTTCGTATAACCCAACTAGCTAAAGAAGAAAAAACTACGCTTTACTCTTACTTAGACAATATCTTAAAGCAACATCTACAGCAGTATAACTCTGAGATTACCCAATATTTTAATGACAAATTCAAACCTATTTTATAATGGAAAAACTTAATCAATTAAGAGAATCAGCTAAAGTACAAATGACTAAGAGTATAGAGGATTATGTAGATACATTTTTAAAAGAAGTGTCTACTAAAGCAAAAGATGGTAAAACGGTCTATATTCGCCCAGAGTTCCATAAGAAGTTAAACCGGATAGTTCAAGTAATAGGCGAAAATAAGGTATCTGTCTATACTTATGTAAATAATATATTAGAGCATCACTTTAACGAATTCGAACAAGAGATAACCACAAGCTTTAATGAAAAGAATAAACCTATTTTTTAAGTATTTCAATAAAACAATAAAGATGTAAAGCTGTAAAAGCACATTTACAGTTTTACATCTTAAAAAAACAAAGGCACCTTATAAGATGCCTTCATCTGCGAAAGAGTAGTAACTCTCTTGTGTTATAATTAAATGATCTAAAAGCGTTATATCAAGTATCTTGCTTGCTTCTTTAATCTTTCTTGTGATTTGTCTATCAGCATCACTTGGAGTTAATTTCCCTGACGGATGATTATGAACTATAATGAACGCCGTAGCATTCGCTTTTAAAAGAGCTGAGAAGATGATTCGTAAATCTACTATTGTACCTGTTATTCCTCCTGTGGAAGCTTCTAATACTCCAAGTACTTTATTGTTGTTTGAAAGCATAAGTACTTTAAACTGTTCTAATAATTCAATCTTATTACTATCCCAAGCCTTTAATGCTACTTGATATGCACTGTAAGAAGATGTAATCTGAGGTCTCTGTGAAGCCTTTACTTTTGATTTGTAAATCAATTCTACTTCTGATGCGATAAGCCATTCTGTGTTTAAAACTGTAGTTTCCATAATATTAAATTTTTAAATTAATTATGGAGCCACAATTGGTAATGGCTTAGCGAGCGCAAGAAGCAACGCAATAAAGCGAAGACTTTAGTCAAGCATTTATGGGGGAATTTCTTGCTAGCGAACCGCTAGGCATTGCCTAACTTTGTGCAATTATTAATAAAAATAAAAACCAATAATTATTTATCGCTTAGCTCTGATTTTCTATGTCTTAATGTAACTGATATTTTCAAATCAATAATGCTTTTATAAAAGGTAATTTACCTTTTCCAACGAATAGTTTACAGATATAAAGCATGATACTTTTAAACAAACCTTAAAAGACATGAATTATGAAAAAAGTAAAATTTTCCTTAGAAACCCATATGTGGTATAGAGAACCAGTTAAGAACCCTTATTATATGTTGTCCTGCTTATTTGATGTAGTGCACCCTCCTGAGTTAAAACTGTATCTATCAGAATTAATGAATCACACTCATAAAAGTGAGATTTATCTACAGAATACCCCACATATAGTTCTCTTGATCTATTCTTTACTGCGTTCGATAATACGCGGTAGTTATAAGATACTAAGCAACTCAAAAAAATACTATTCGATAAGTCCAATGAACAAGTCAGAAGTTTCCAAGTTAATGACATTTTTAGGTTCACTATCCCAAGAGGAATATTTAAATCCTTACTTAGTATTTGAGGATGTATTTGCAAAACAATCCGTAATTCAGTTAGAAATTGATTTATTCGAAATAACACAATTTGCACTTGGAGACTTTATAGAACCACCATCAATAGAGGTTAATACCTCTTTTATTAGTATAAATAGATTAATAGAGGCATGTTGGCTATTATATCAAAGGAATGAATAATATTTATAAACGAAAAAAGGTAGAATACCCTCCATAGTAATTCTACCTTTTTCTATTATATTCAATGATAAGATTCTTTTTTTAACTTGTTATCCCATTAGGTTAAATGTAATAACGAAGCTGAAGTTCTTTGTACAAAACCACATTGTCTATAGAAGTTTTCATATTTTTCTTCATAATCTACATGAATCCATTCAATAGAATTAGCTTTACACGCAGATATAGCTTTAACAACTAACTCTTTACCAATACCTTTATTACGAAAATTGGGATCCACAGAGGTATCAAGGAGAAAGGCATGTTTATTTCCATCCCAAGCTATATTTATAAAGCCTATGATTTCATTACCCCAATGTGCAGTAATATAGCTTAGACTTCTAGATAATACTTGATTGTAATCTATCCACATATGGTCTTTCCATACATTCTCCATAAAACTATTTAAAGTATTTATATCTAAAGAAGCATTAATTGTATAAATTATCTTGTGATTCATTACTTTTTAAATATTAGATATTACATTTCCCATTTGGGCAATTGAACTTATAATTTAGGAATTACATTTCTGAATAATAATCATTAGTTTCTTTTTCTGTTATTATTTTAAAAATATTCTCATCTACATTGATTTTAATAAGAGGAAAGTTTTCTTCACTTTCTCCAGTCAAAATTATTTGCTTTTTCAATTTTGAACTTAATGTTGTCATAAATGACAAAATAGTATCAAATTCTAAAACAGATTTGACTTCTCTTGGGTCAATGTCAAACTCAATTTGCTCAATTGAAAAAAAGTAACAGTTTATATTTACATTATTAATATTTATTGAAACAGTTTTACATTCTATTTCTCCAGTTTCGTCTTGTAAATATTCAAGAACTTCCTTTTTGTTAATTTTATTTTCAGAAAAATAACTTAGATTATATTCAGAGTTCAATATATCAATTACTTTGCCCCAATCATTCAACGATGTATCCTGAATATAAATATCCCTTAATGAACCATCAGGTTTAAAAATCCAATTAATATTGTCCCAATTATAATTCATATTTCATTTTGTTACTTTGTTACTAAATGGATGGTTTAACATTGTTATTACACAATATAATATACGATGTAGTTTTGTAAGATAACACCTATAGACTTAGTTCGTTTAATTTGCTACTAATATAATTAGTTTTTATAAATAAGATACTTGCCAAATTATATTACTGCAAATAGCTTAACAACTCTAGAAGCCTTATAAAATTGATTAAAGACACAACAATCTGCTAATAATGTGATAACAATATTGTGATTATACACAATTACTCTCAGAGCAGATTATAAAGTGACAAGGGTATTAATTATCTGAATACATGAGATTTTGTACTGTAGTTTTTCCTGTTTTATATAGATACAAAAAAAGCCTAACTATAAGGTTAAGCTTTCATGTTTTATTAATATTCTATCTACTTAGTTTGAATTAACTTCTCTAAACGATTCATCATTTCGTCTTTCTCTTTTAACATACGCTCATATAAGGCAATCTTTTCCTCGTGAAGCTTTACAATTTCCTGCATAGGATTGATATTATTGGTTACAATAATCCCTGCATTATCGTTATTCGTAATTGTATTAGCAATAATATTGATAGCTTGCTGTTCATCAAAACTCTCAATCGCTTCAACAGGTATTTTAAGCACTTTAGAAATCTGTTGCAGTAATGAATTATCAATTACTTCTTTCTGTTCTAAAACAGATATCTTTTTCTGATTCCAATCATCTCCTAAATCAAAAGCAAGAACCTCTTGTTTGATTCCAAGCATTTCTCTAAAACGCTTTACATTTCTTCCTTGATGTATTTTATGTTCCATAATTAATAGCTGAGTTAAGAAGGCTCAAAGATAAAGCCAATGATTTAAAAAGATTGAAAGGTAAAGTTATAAAATTATCTTGTAAAATATCCCTTAATGAGAATATTATACTTCTTGATAGAATAGTTTACTCAATGAGTTCTATTGAATTTTAATCAAATCAAAAAAACTCAATAATTATGAAAACAACAATTTTTCCTATCAACGACTTTTTAAGTAATCAGCTTAAACAGGTTATTACAGAGTTTCCCTCTGTATTAGAGATTTACTATTGTAGTAAAACTATAGAGATGACTTCCTATTTACTTATACATCTAAGCAATAGAAGTGATATTGATACAATAGCCAACCGTAAAGGAATTAAAAAACTATTTAAGAACTATGGCATCATCGTATTGTTATTTGATTATAATGCTTTGAGATATAAGTTTAAGCATGGTTATCCACTAATAGAGCTCATCTACCAAGAAGAACATCTAATTTATCAGAGGGAAGGAATTGTTTTTGATAAACTTACTACAAGAGGTTTCAAAGAATTTAATAATCAGTACAATATCTATAAAGAGAGATATTATCAAGATCACGACCTTTTAAGTTCTGAACTTAATACACATAAGTCTTTAGATGCTGTTTCAAGTGTGTTTCTTCTTTACGAGCGTTTATTTGAATTACATCTACTATATTTAGAAGAACTCTATGTAGGACATACAACCTCCATCAATAACTTACATCAACGAATTAAAGCGATAAGTAAGTTTAGTCCAGAGATTGAAAGTTTATTTCTTAAAAAAAGTGAAGAAGAATATTACCTTATTACTTTAATAAACAGAGTAAAAGAAGCGATAGAAGAACAAAGAGAAGTCTATTACGATGAATGCTTTAACGCTTTTAAGAAGGTTGAAAATCAACTCCATAATTTCGTTCATGACCGTTTTAAATCTTTAAAACGTTTAATAAAACACCAAACTAGTAATCCTATTATTTCAGAGTTAGCTGTAGAACTTAATAAACAAGAAACTTTTAATGATATCATTATTGAAAGATGCTTAAATCAAAATAAACGTATAGAAGAAATTTATCTATATCAGACGTTAAATCTTGGTAGCCAAACTATTTACTATATTCTTATCATAGGCGATAAATTCGCAAATGAACAGATTAAAAACTTGGAATCAAGTTTACAAGATAAGTTTAATAAACAAACGAACTTTGTTATTATAGCTCATACTAAAATATGGATTCAAACAGAATTATACACTTCACAAGACTTCTTTGCTAGTATTATAAAAAATGAGAACAAGATTTATTCATCTAGTCAATACAATGCATTATTACATTGGTTAGTTCCTCATACAGCTTTATATACTGACCTATACTATTATAATTCTGTCACAGATAATACTGCTAAAGAACTACTTAAGAATCTACAGAAACTAAAAAAGGGACAAGAATGTAAGCAAAGTACTCCTTATCTATTATCTCTTTATTTTTTGTCTTTCTGTAGGACATATATGTTAGCTCATTTATCATACTTACCTAATTATTTATCTAGTTTCTCTTTATGGTTGCTTTGTGTAAATGTGAATACTGACTTAAATAAGTATCAATACTTATTTGATAAATTCGGTAGCAAGTTTTTTTCTTTATTAGATTACTATAGAGTATTACATCAACGACTTATTAATTTTGATACAGAAAAAACAGAAGTGCTGTTAGAACTAGTTACTCAATTACAAGCTGAGCTAAAAATAATAGTAGATCAAAGGAGTTAATGGTCTCTTGCTAACTACTAGGTTTTATAAATGTATGTTTAAAGCCAAGTATACTTTTTACCTTCCTATTAGTTCAATCTTTTAGTAACTACTTTACCTTAGTTGTTTAACCTAAAAAACAACTATCATGGAAAATCAAATTACAAAAGACGATTTAAGATTGTTTGCTCAAACAATCATTGGAGAACTAAAAGAAATATTAACTAAACAAAATAAAGAAAGCTCTCTTGAATGGGTAAAGGCTAAAGTAGCAAGACAATTGCTCAGTATTTCGCCAGCTTCCCTACAAACACTACGCATTAGTGGTAAATTGCAGTATCGCAAAATACTTGGTTCGTATTACTACAATAGAAAAGATATTATGAACCTTTTTAATGAGTAGAAGTTAACTTCTATTCATTAAAAAGGTTGAAAAACACAGCATTAAATAATTTAAGTATTGTTTCCACTTAACTTAAGGATTATACCAAAAAACACTGATGTTATTCCATATCCTAATATTATTTCTAATTGGTTTGTTTTAAATAGAATTAAAAATGTAAATAAAATTCCTACTAAGGCTGTACAGATTAGAATATATTTATTTGTTTTCTCTGAAACACTATTCTTTATAGCGAAATAATCTATGATGCCATATATTACATAAGTAGGCAATGAAAAAACTACACTTACAATGAGTGTAATAGGATATACTTCTAATAAACCTACAATTTGATGAGCATTATTCTTTGAAATATACATCAAAATTTGAACGATAAATGGTGCTATCAACAAAGTACTTGCCCAATGCTTTAGCAAATAATTCCAATGGATAATATTTTTCAATGTTACCTTTAATTTAATACTAAATATACAAAATAAAATACTCCCTCGAATTCCTTACTACAAATACTACAGTTGAATTATTAGAAAATGTAGAGAATTCAAGGGAGTTTGTACTATCCTTTTAACTGATTAATAAAAGTAGTTAATTGAGCTAATTTATCAGAATTTAGGTTTTTTAAACCTTCAAGTAAATCTGTGTAATTATCAGTTTGCTTATTTGCTTTTCCTTCAAGCTTAGCTTTTAAAATCTGCATTTCATTCTTAATAGCTTCCTCTTCAGTTAAAGCGTATTCCTCTGTTTGTTTAACAGAGTGATGTCCTAACATTTCTTTTACTACGTGAATAGGTACACCATTGCCAAGAGTTACAGTACTTCCAAAAGTTCTCCTTGCCTTATGTGTGTTTAATTCGCTTATTTCACACAGTGAGGCAATCTCTTTTAAATACTCATTCATCTTTTGATTAGAGCGAACAGGTAGTACAATATCTTTTCCAATACAAGCAGGATGATTTTTATACTTTTCCATTATCTCTATAGCTTTTGGAAGTAGAGGAATAGTAATATTAGCATCTGTTTTTTGTCTATTGGTTCTAATCCACAGATTACCCTCTTCATCTTTTGTAATATCGCTTTTCTTTAACTGAAACACATCGATATAAGCAAGTCCAGTATAACATTGAAAAACAAATACATCTCTTACAGTACTTACTCTGTCATTTTGAAACTCTTTGTTTTCTAAAATAGATAGTTCTTGTTTGCTTAATGGTTTCTTATTTAGCTTCATCTTTTTAGGTTTGTATTGTACAAAAGGATTAGAAGAGATTATTCCCTTCGCAACAGCCCGTAAAACAATCTTCTTGAAGTTTGAGATATACTTTATAGCAGTATTGTTAGAACACGCTCTAACGGTCTTTAAATAGTGTTCATATCCAATTACAAACTCATAGTTAAGTTCTCTAAACTCTATGTCTTCTTTACCATATATATAACGGATATATTCCCCAACATGTGATCTTGCCGTTACGTATCTTTCATGAGTTCCAATAGCATACTCTTTAGGTACAAGTTTAAAAACTTCATCATTGTGCTTTTTGAATTCTTCTAAAACTTTAATCCTACTAGTCCCTTTACCTTGTATATGATCCATCAGGATTGAAGCAGTAATAGGTAGTTCATTACTTAATAGCTCTAATTTGTACTTAGTAATCTTAGATACGATTGTGTCTAAAATATAATTTAGCGTTTTGGCATCTTCTTTAGCGCCATTGGCACGACCTGCTTTTTGGTTCCATCTTTTGATATCCCATTTATGACTAAGGGAAGTCTCTTTGCGAATACCATCTACTGTAATTCTAAGATAAACACCTCTTAAATTACTTTTTTCTCTAGTTGGTTTGAGAAAGAAATTAATTGACAACTGTTTTTCTAACATAATTCAACTGTTTTTAAATATTAATAAATGTCGAATTAAAACGTTCCAAAATCACAGTGTAAAACTCTCTGGTTCCCTTTGGCGTCTAGGTTTGCCAAGTTAAAAGGTGCACATCTCTTGGATATTTTTTTGTGCACCGAATCAAGAATATTTTTAGGTGCACATTTAAAAAGAATGTGATACCCCTAAAAAAGAAAAAACCTATAACTCATTGTGAATCATAGGTTTTTGTACTTTTTTGATGACTTTTGAAAAGTTATCTTTTATAAATCAGCGGAGAAAGAGGGATTCGAACCCCCGGACCTGTTACAGTCAACGGTTTTCAAGACCGCCGCATTCGACCACTCTGCCATTTCTCCAGTCGAACTCTTTCGTTCTGTATTGCGAGTGCAAATATATACCTTTCTTTTATTCTTGCAAAAAAAATAGAGTAAAAAAACACACTGTTTTTTACTCTATTTTTTAATGTATTCACTACTAGAGTGTAATGGGGTAATTAATATTGTATGTAATCTTCAATTTCTAAATTGTATCCTGTCATACCCACTCTTTTTGTTTTCTCAGAGTTTGTCAACAGCTTAATTTTAGAGATATTTAGGTCATGTAATATTTGTGCTCCGATACCGTAATCTTTTTGATCAGCTGTTAACTTAGGTGTATCTAAGTCCAGCTTACCATCATTTTCTTTAACGATAGATAAGCGTTTTAATAAACTAGAGCTAACTTCTTCTTGATTGATAAAAAGAATAGCACCTTTTCCTTCTTCGTTAATTTTATTAAATGCAGCTTCAATTCTGATATCTAGTTTACCACTTAGTGCATCAAGGATGTCATTATTACCTAACATTGAGTTGATACGTGTAAGGACAGCTTCGTTGCTATTCCAATCACCTTTAGTAAGGGCAATGTGAACTTGTTTATTAGTGTTTTGTTGGTAAGCTCGTAATCTGAATTTTCCAAAACGAGTATCTATTTCAAAGTCCTCCTTTTTCTCGATTAGGCTGTCGTGCTTCATTCTGTAAGCTACTAGATTCTCGATAGAGATAATCTTTAAGTCCCATTTCTTCGCTACTTCAACTAATTGCGGTAGGCGAGCCATCGTACCGTCTTCATTTAAGATTTCTACTAAGATACCAGCTGGTTTAAGTCCTGCTAATCTTGCAAGATCTACAGTAGCCTCTGTATGCCCTGTTCTTCTTAATACTCCACCTTCTTTTGCAATAAGAGGGAATATATGTCCTGGTCTACCTAAGTCTTCTGGTTTAGTATCTTCTTTAATTAAAGCCTCGATAGTCTTAGCTCTATCGTGTACAGATATACCTGTAGTACATCCGTTACCTATTAAATCAACAGATACTGTAAAGGCCGTTTGGTGTAATACAGTATTGTTTGTTACCATTGGATGTAAGTTTAATTCTTTACATCTTTTTTGTGTTAGGGGAGCACAGATAAGTCCTCTTCCATGAGTAGCCATGAAATTGATTAATTCAGGCGTAACTTTTTCTGCTGCGGCGATAAAATCACCTTCGTTCTCACGATCCTCATCATCTACCACTATGACTACTTTTCCAGCTTTGATATCTTCAATAGCCTCCTCAATAGTGTTTAACTGAATGTGATTATGTGACATTATAGTTAGTTTTTGTTGTTAAATCAATACTATTATTTATGCTTACGTCTTCTAGCTTTGACTTTTGAAGCTTGGAAGTATCGTTTAATTTTCCATTTTATAAATTGGTAACCATCAATTACTGGATATATTGCAGAACCAAAATTAATATCACCGTTATCTCTTGTAGCTTTGTAGGTAAGGAATATTGCTAGAGGACTAAGAATTAATGGACCAATCCATGCTCCTAAAAATGGAGGCATTCCATCTTCTTGTGCAACTTTCTTACCAAAAGTATTAATAAAGTGGTAGGTGATAAAAATAATTACTGCAAAGACCATAGGAAGACCTAGACCTCCTTTACGTATAATTGCGCCTAATGGTGCACCTATATAAAACATTAAGAAACATGAAAAAGCAATTACAAATTTATCATATAAGGCTAAATAGTGATCATTTAGTTTCTTAATGGAATTTAATACCATTGCATCATTGTTCTCTGTATTAAAACTAATGTTGCTAATGTATTCTTTTGCTGCATTTAATACTTGTAGTTTTTTCTCACCAAATTCTTCAAGTAAATCATCAGGTGCTACTTCTAGAGTAGTAACTTCTTCTTTATCCTTATTTATAATATACATATTATTCATTCGTAGTGTCAAGTTATCAGTATTAGATACTTTGTCGTTAACAAGTACTTTTTGTAATGAATCGATTGTATAGTTTAACTCTCTCACATCTAACATGTGGTAGGTGTTGGATATTGTTTCTGGATTGCCGTCATTTTGATTCAACTGGGCAAGATCCATATTCATCGTATAGATTTTGTAATTTACTTTTAAGAAAGGTCTTGTTTCTCTTTCTTTTGCAGTTTTAGGGGCTACTTCCTTGTAGTAATTACCATCGAATAATTGAAGTTGAAGAATATTTGAATCTTCACTTGAATGCAGTATTCCGTTTGTTGAGCGAATAACAGCTTCATTCTCATAGCCACTGTTAGATTTAACGTGTATAGTTACATTATCTAGGTTTTGACCTTTATCTCCTGTTTTTTTATCTACTTTAATATTAGTATTACCCATATCATTAAACTGCCCCGCCGCTATTGCCATAGCAGGTTTGGTATGAATAATTTCTCTTCTTAAGTTGATGAACTTATATTCTGCTTTAGGAATTACATCATTGGCAAACCAAAAAGAAATTAATGCTAATCCACAAATAAATATAGATAATGGACGCATTGCTCTTTGCAGTGATATACCTGAGGCTTTCATTGCAGCAAACTCATAGTGTTCTGCAAAGTTTCCAAAAGTCATAATAGAAGAGAGTAGTACTGATAGTGGTAAAACTAACGGTACCATTTTAGGTGAATAGAATAGTAAAAACTTAACGATTACTATAATATCAAGGTCTTTACCTGCCAGTTCAGAGATAAATAACCATACACCTTGTAATATGAATATAAAGTATAGAATCGCGAACACTGTTAAGAGCGTCGACGTAAAGCTTTTTAAAATATAGCGGTCAAGTATTTTCACAGAAAATAAAACTAATCGATTTTATTAATATAATAACTTGGGTACATTGATTCCGTAAAGGTAAAATGATTTTTTGAGATTGGTTGATTAGTTTTGAAAGAATTAACCGTTAGTATTGATTTCTGCCCGTTTTTATTAATCTGTATTTTAGTATAAATGTTTTTTGTATCATCATCTATACCTAGTAATACTTCTTTAATTTTTGATTTAGAGTCTGTTGGTGTTAACTTTATGTATTGTATTTTACGACCTTTAGTATTTTGTAAAATATCCCATTGATAGTTAAAACCTTCTTTAAAAAAAGTCAACATATGCGAAGGTAAGAGTCCTTCATTACTATTTTCTTTATAATTAGCGATGGTAACTTCTTCATCCTCATCAGAAATAGTATAAATCTTTTTACCATCGTATATTTTTTTAATACCAATGAATTCAAGAAGGTATAGATCATTTTGTATATCAATATGTCCACTACTATCTTGATTCTGATCGTCTGATTTGTCACTTCTAACAGAGTAAGTAAAATCGATAGATACATTTTTGTAACTATTAATTTTTTTTGTTACTTCGTTTAGATAGTTTTTTGCTCGTTGGCTACTTTGTGCAAAAATAGATATTGCGCTAAAAAAGCATAAGATTAATGTATAAACTGTTTTTTTCTTCATAAATCTAAAAGTTTTCTTCTTCTTTAAAGAAATGATCTAAAGCTACAAGATCAGGTATTGTAACACTTCTTGCTTTACTTCCTTCAAATGGTCCAACTATTCCAGCAGCTTCTAATTGATCTATAATTCTACCAGCACGGTTGTATCCTAATTTTAATTTTCGTTGTAATAGTGATGCAGAACCTTGTTGAGCAGTTACTATTATTTCAGCAGCTTCTCTAAATAAGGTGTCACGCTCACTAATATCATTATCTAGACTTGAACTACCACTATCTTCGCCTACATATTCTGGCAACACATAAGCGCTAGGATATGCTTTTTGAGAACCAATGTATTCCGTTAATTTGTCCACTTCTGGCGTATCGACAAAAGCACATTGTACACGAACTAAATCGTTACCCTGTGTATAAAGCATATCTCCTCGACCAATTAATTGATCAGCTCCTTGACTGTCTAAAATTGTTCTTGAGTCAATTTTAGAAGTTACTCTAAAGGCAACACGAGCAGGGAAGTTTGCTTTAATAATACCTGTAATAACGTTTACTGAGGGACGTTGAGTAGCAATAATTAAGTGGATACCAATGGCACGCGCTAATTGAGCTAATCTAGCAATAGGTGTTTCTACATCTTTACCAGCCGTCATAATTAAATCGGCAAACTCATCAATTACTAATACAATATAGGGTAAGAAGCGATGTCCGTTTTCTGGATTTAATTTACGTTGTTTGAATTTCTCATTGTATTCTTTTATGTTTCTCACCATAGCATCTTTTAATAGGCTATAACGGTTATCCATTTCAATACAAAGTGAGTTTAAGGTATTAATAACCTTAGTGTTATCAGTAATAATTGCGTCTTCAGAATCTGGCAATTTGGCAAGATAATGACGTTCTATTTTATTAAACAATGTTAGCTCAACTTTCTTAGGGTCAACTAATACAAATTTCACCTCTGCAGGATGTTTCTTGTAAAGTAGGGAAGTAAGAAGAGCATTTAGCCCAACTGATTTACCTTGACCCGTTGCCCCAGCCATTAATAAGTGAGGCATCTTAGCTAAGTCTACAACAAATGTTTCATTAGAAATCGTCTTTCCTAAAGCAACAGGAAGTTCCATTTCTGCTGTTTGAAACTTAGGAGAGGCGATTACACTCTTCATAGACACAATTGAAGGCTTTGTATTTGGTACCTCAATACCAATAGTTCCTTTACCTGGTATTGGTGCAATAATACGAATTCCTAATGCAGCTAACGATAAAGCAATGTCATCTTCTAAGTTTTTAATTTTAGAAATACGTACACCTGCCTCTGGTATTATTTCATATAAAGTCACTGTAGGACCTACAGTTGCTTTAATTTGTGCAATATCTATTTTATAATTGCGAAGTGTCTCAACAATATTGTTTTTATTTTCTTCTAATTCTTCTTGATTTATGGTAATACCAGAATTGCTGTATTCTTTTAATAAATCAATTGAAGGAAATTGATAATGTGATAGCTCTAAAGTAGGATCAAATTCACCAAAATCTTGGACTAGTTTAGCTGCTAAATTTTCTTCTAAAGTACCTTCTTCTTCACCTTTTTCAATAACGAATTCTTCATTTTTAGGTGAATCTAGAATCATTCCTTCAAAAGACTCCTCTTTTTCTTTCTTTGCAACGGATAGATCTGAACTATTTTCTATAGTCGGCTTTATTGACTTGTGATCAAAGATAAAAGAAGATTCTATTTTTGGTTCAATATTATCTGATGCTTGTGGCTGTGTGTTATTACCATCTTCAATAATTTGAGTGGCAGTAGCATTTTTTGTTTCTGTTTTTGGAGTTTCCACAGAATGTGTTAACTCGCTATGCTCATTATTTGAAATAGTATTATTGTCTTCAAAATTAGCTGATTGTTTTTTACTTTTTTCAGCCATGTTTTGAAAATATACTTTTATGTTTTCAAGACCTTGTTTAATACGAGTAGGAGAGGGCTTAAATCTAAATAAAATAAACGAAATAGTGAAAAATAGGATAAAGAACAAAGTACCAATAGTTCCTAAGTAATCAACTAAATATTGATTAATTTCATAGCCAACAGTCCCGCCCAATAAAGGATGGTTGTTCCAAAAGAAACCTAAGAATACAGCTAATAAAATCATAGCTGTTAAATCCCAAAAGATTAAGTTCTTTATTCTTTTGGCAGCAATACTAAATAAGCCATAAACACCTCCATGAACAAGTATTTTAGCAAGAAAGAAAGCTGCTATTCCAAAACCGTTATAAATGAACACATGTCCAAAATACGCTCCCATTTTTCCCAGTAAATTTTCAACTGGGATGCTTCTATCACTTAGTGCGTTCAAATTACTTTGGTCTTGTATACCTGTATACAGGTAAGAACAAAAGCTAATAGCTAGTGCAAAACCAAGAAGAATGATTAAGATTATAAATAGAAAACGTAATTTAAATATAGATGTATTGTATTTAGGGGCAGTATCTTTCGTGTTTTTTTTCTTATTACTGGTGTTATTCTCCTTTTTCATTCTTATTTATATTAACAATAGTAGTGTATTGTTTATGTTTTTTATAGCACGTAAAAATACAAAACTGTTACTAGTAATAGACATAAAATTATAAAAATAAAATTGGTCAATTTACTAGTAACAGTAAATGTTAAAAAACTATAGGTTTATTTTAAAGCTTCTAATGCTTTATCATAATTTGGTTCATTTGTAGTTTCAGCAACTTGTTCAGTATAAACTACTTTTCCGTTTTCATCAATTACCACTACAGCTCTTGATAATAATCCTTGTAATGGACCATCAGTAAAAAGAACACCATATTCTTTTCCGAATTTTCCTTCTCTAAAATCAGAAAGCATTTCTACATTCTTAATACCTTCAGCACCACAGAATCTAGCTTGTGCAAAAGGTAAATCACGTGATATACATAATACAACGGTATTGTCAAATTTTGCTGCATCTTGATTAAAATGTCTAACTGACATTGCGCAGGTAGCTGTATCTACACTTGGAAAAATATTTAATACTACTTTTTTCCCTTTGTAATCTTCTAATTTCTTTTCAGCTAAATCTGTATTTACTAATACAAAATCAATTGCATTTGCGTTTATCTGTGGTAATTCACCACTTGTATGTACTGGATTATTTTTTAAAGTTACTTTCGCCATGATTTTTCAATTTACGTTACTAAACAAAAATATATAAAATAAATTGATTTAACTCTCTTTTATTTGTTACAATTCATAGCATATAGCATATAATAAGGTCGTCTTGACTTTTGAAAAAATAAAGAAGGGGTATAGAAATTTCAGAAAACTAAAAAGTCAAGATAACTTCATCTTATTAGCGTTTATCCAATTCATTGTAGTCGTTTAATTTTTCAAAAGTCTTTTTGAATAGAAGTGCTTAAAATGATTATAGGAATATTTGACTTCTTAGCAGCCTTTTATACTATAGAGGATATGATTTTTTCAACAATGCGTCAACAGTTCTTCAAGATTCCTTCAACAAACAGCCTTCTATATAGGGCAATCATGGGGAATTGTTGAAGAACTGTTGAAGGATTTAGCTCTAATGCTTATGAATACTAGCTTTAGCAAGCATTCTAATTTTAACTCAATAATTTGTTTTTGAGATAATGTACTGTAATTGAGTTAGATATGTTTTTTGGATTTTAAAAAAAGTGAGGTATTTTTTGTTCTGCTGAGATTATTAAATTGTTTATGGAAAACCTCATAGTCTATTGATATGTAAAGGACCAATTTGATATATAAATCTATTTTGAAGGAATAACTAATCAATAAACTAGGAGAGAAGTATCTCTATCATGATTGTTTTATTAATGCTGATATTCGTTTTTATTAACAGAAGCTTAAATGTTTAAAAGATAATTATTATGAAACTAAAGTAATTTAAAATTTGCTTAGTGATAATAGGGCAGTAAAATGCTGGTGAATAACGAATTATTCCATATCTAATGATTTGGTCTTTTTGTTTAAAAAGGAACATTATAAAAAAAGAGGTTACAGCCATGTAACCTCTTTTTGAGTATATTGAATTGACAATCTTACTTGTCGATAGAGCCTAAAACACGTTTCATAAAACCGTTTAAAGCCTCTTTTTGTGTAGCACCATCTTTCATTAATTTTTGAACTTCAAGCGCTCCATACATATTTGAGATAAGTTCACCTATGATATCAAGTTCTTCATCTTTAAGAGAAGGAACTTCTGTTAGGTTTTCTAATACCTCAATAGTTTCAATGATGTAATCTTGATCATTTTCTTCAATAAATTGAGTCAAATGTTTGATAACTGGTAATTTCATAGTTTTAGGTTATTATGAAATTATACAATTTCGTTAACTAATTCGTTCAATACTTCAGCCTTATTAGTCTGAGTTTGGTTCACTAATTTTCCATTAACGAAAGTTGCAAATGTAGGTAGATTACTTACGTCAGCTAATTTTCTAGATTCTGGAAAGTTTTCAGCATCTGCAATTACAAATGTCATATTTTCTTTCTCACCAGCTAGTTTTTTAAACTTTGGTTTCATTATTCTACAGTTACCACACCAAGATGCAGCATATTGAACTACTACTTTTTCGTTTGAATTTACAATATCTTGTAAATTATCTTTATCTAGTTCTAAAAGCATTTTTTTAATTTTAATTGTTAGTAACAGATTAGTGTTTGCTTAAGTAATCAGCAACACCGTTTCTATCAGCATTCATTGCGTCTTTTCCTTCTTCCCAGTTAGCAGGACATACTTCACCGTGAGTTTGAACGTGAGTATAAGCATCAATTAATCTTAAGTACTCGTTTACGTTTCTTCCTAATGGCATATCGTTAACTGATTCGTGGAAAATTTTTCCTGATTCATCTACTAAATAAGTAGCTCTGTAAGTAACGTTAGAACCTTCGATTTGTACAGCGTCTAATTCTTCGTTGTAAACTTCGCTTTCTACGTCTAAAATTCCTAATACAGAAGATAAGTTTCTTTGAGTATCAGCAAGGATTGGATAAGTAACACCTTCAATACCTCCGTTATCTTTTGCTGTGTTTAACCATGCAAAGTGAACTTCGTTAGTATCACAAGAAGCACCAATTACGATAGTATTTCTTTTTTCGAATTCTGGTAAAGCAGCTTGAAAAGCGTGTAATTCCGTTGGACATACAAAAGTAAAATCTTTTGGATACCAGAATAATAATACTTTTTTATTGTTTTTTGTAGCTTCTTCGAAAATGTTTATTTTTAAATCATCACCCATTTCTGACATTGCGTCAACTGTAATGTTTGGAAATTTTTTACCTACTAAAGACATAATAATTATTTTTATAAGTTAATATTCGATTGTTTTAATTTTCTAGTACAAATGTAAGGGAGTAAAATAATATAATGTATTAAATATAATTA
>NZ_BAEX01000077.1 GCF_000246945.1 Myroides injenensis M09-0166 | reverse complement strand
GAAGAATTCTATCTTCAAGGAGCTTTTTTGTTTGTAGGTTATTATTTTTTTAAACGATAAGATTCTTTTTACTAGCAAATTTATCTACAATAATTGCAATGGCACCATCACCCATTACATTACAAGCAGTACCAAAACTATCCATAGCAATGTATAGTGCAATCATTAGGGATTGTTGTTCTGTATTAAAACCTAATATGCTAGATAATACACCAAGTGCTGCCATAATAGCCCCACCAGGAACTCCTGGGGCGGCAATCATTGTTACTCCAAGCATCATAATGAAGCCTACCATTTGTAAAGCATCTATGTTTTCGCCTTGTATTAACATTAAGGCAATTGCACAGGCAACGATTTTAAGCGTACTTCCCGCTAAATGTATAGTTGCGCATAGTGGAATTGTAAAACCCGCTATTTTAGGGTCTATTTCGTTTTTTAAAGACTGTTTTAATGTAACAGGGATAGTCGCAGCGGAAGATTGTGTACCTAAAGCTGTAAAATATGCTGGCAACATATTTCTCATCATTGGAAAAGGATTTTTACCTGATACCATTCCAGCTATAGAATATTGTAATACTAGTACAAATACGTGTAATACAAAAATCACTACTATTATTTTAACAAAGGTATCAATAATCGTATATACTTGTCCACTATAAGTCATATTCATAAATACTCCAAAAATAAAAATGGGTAAAAATGGTATAATGGCTTTATTAATTAAGGTCATGATTATTTTTTCAAATTCACTAAATGTTCCTCTTAGATAAGGTGAATTAGATCTTGATATTCCAATTCCTATAATAAATGCAATAATAAGGGCACTCATCACATCAATAAGTGGAGGCATTTCTATTGAAAAATAAGGCAATAAGTTATTTGCGGATGATTCGATTGCTTCTAATTTTTCTGTAGCAAGTAATTTTGGAAAAATATTAATACACACCCCATAAGTTAGAAAACCTGTTAATAAAGTTGATAGATAGGCTATACATGTTGTTAATACAAGTAGTTTACCTGCACTCTTACCTATATTTCCAATTGCAGGGATAATAAGACCAACAATGATTAAAGGAATAGCAAAGCCTAAGAAATTACCAAAAAGTCCATTAAAGGTGGCAAAGATACGACCAATGCTTTCAGGTAAATAATTTCCAAGTATACTTCCTAATAATATTGCAAGTATAATTTGAAAGAGTAAGTTTTTTAGTAATAATTTCATAGGTTTCGATTATATTTTCAATTTTATAAAAAGTAAATATAAAAAAAAGCCTTAAACATTGTTTAAGGCTTTTAATATTTTTTTAAGAATTCAGTGTGATTATCCTAAAGAAGCTCTTTTGAATCCTGTAATTTCAACATCGAAAGATTTAACATACTCTCCCACTTTTTTACTTTCATCTTTGATGAAGTTTTGGTCAAGTAATGCTTTCTCTTGGTCTAAAGTTGTATTATCACTGATGAAACGTTGAATTTTACCTGGTAAAATTCTATCCCAAATATTTTCAGGTTTTCCTTCAGCTTTTAATTCAGCTTTAGCAGCCTCTTCAGCTTGTTTTAATACTTCGTCAGTAATTTGAGCGTAAGAAATATATTGAGGAACATTTTTAAGTGTTTTTCCTAAACGTACAAGCTCTTCGTTTTCTTTAACGATAACAGCAATACGTGCCTCAGTTTCTTTAGCAACAAATTCAGGATCGAAATCTTTATAAGATAAAGTTTCAGCTCCCATTGAAGCAACTTGCATAGAGATATCTTTTGCTAATTCTTCAGCTTTAGCAATAGGAGAAGATAATGCTACGATAGCAGCAATTTTGTTTCCGTGAACATATGAACCGATGAATGCTCCCTCAAGAACTTCAAAAGAACCGATTTCAATTTTTTCACCGATAACTCCAGTTTGCTCAATACATTTTTCAGCAATAGTCATCTCTGCATTATATGGAGAAGCTAAGAAAGCTTCTTTAGTATCAAAGTTGATTGCTTTTTCAGCTAATTCTTTAGCTAAAGCTTGGAAACCTTCATTTTTACCTACGAAGTCAGTTTCACAGTTTAATGTGATTACAACTCCTCTAGTTTTATCTGCGTTAATGACAGCTACTGCAGCTCCTTCTGTAGACTCACGGTCTGAACGGTTAGCAGCAACTTTTTGTCCTTTTTTACGTAAAACTTCGATTGCTTTATCGAAATCTCCTTCAGCTTCAACTAAAGCTTTTTTACAGTCCATCATTCCGGCACCTGTAAGTTGTCTAAGTTTGTTTACATCTGCAGCAGTAATATTCGCCATTGTATGTTGTATTTAATAGTTAATAAAAAAAGTCGTTATGGACAGTTGTGTACAAAGGTATACATCTATCAGCACAACGACTTTATGATATTGTTAAAAAATTATGCTTTAGGAGCTTCTACTGTAGCAGCAGCTTCTTCTTTTTCAGATTTTCTTTCTGCATTACCTTCGATAATTGCAGAAGTAACTAAAGATAAAATTTTATCGATTGATTTAGAAGCATCATCGTTTGCTGGTATAACGAAATCAACTTGACGTGGGTCAGAGTTAGTATCTACCATAGCGAAGATCGGAATGTTTAATTTTTGAGCTTCTTTAATCGCAATGTGTTCAGCTTTAATATCTACAACAAATAGAGCTGCTGGTAGACGAGTCATGTCAGCAATAGAACCTAAGTTTTTCTCTAATTTTGCACGAAGACGTTCAACTTGTAAACGCTCTTTTTTAGAAAGAGTCATAAATGTACCGTCTTTTTTCATTCTATCGATTGAAGCCATTTTTTTAACAGCTTTACGAATAGTAACGAAGTTTGTTAACATACCACCTGGCCATCTTTCAGTGATGTAAGGCATGTTAGCCGCAGCTGCTTTTTCAGCTACGATGTCTTTTGCTTGCTTTTTAGTTGCAACGAAAAGAACTTTTCTTCCTGATGCAGCAATTTTTTTCAAAGCTTCATTAGCTTCTTCAATTTTAGCTGCAGTTTTATATAGATTGATAATGTGAATACCATTACGCTCCATATAGATATAAGGAGCCATGTTTGGATCCCATTTTCTAGTCATGTGTCCGAAATGAACACCTGCTTCTAGTAATTCTTTAACTTCTACTTTGTTTGCCATTTCTGTAATAGTTTACGTTCTGTTACTTTAGCAATGATAAGGTAGCGAATTAATTTTCGGTCCTAACCATTTAGATGCTAAACTACCTCTTGCCTCAGCAAGTGGGCAACAAAAACTTAGATTTTTTAATAATGTGTAAATATTAACGTTTAGAGAATTGGAATCTCTTACGAGCTTTTTTCTGACCGAATTTTTTACGCTCAACCATACGTGGGTCACGTGTAAGTAATCCTTCTGGTTTTAAAACAGCTCTGTTTTCGATTTCTATTTCACACATAGCTCTAGCAATTGCCATACGCACTGCTTCAGCTTGTCCTGTAGTTCCTCCTCCGTATACATTTACTTTAATATCAAAGTTCTCAACATTTTCTGTTAAAGAAAGTGGTTGTAAAACTTTGTATTGTAATGTAGCTGTTGGGAAATAAGTTGTGAACTCTTTTTTGTTTACTGTGATTTTTCCTGTTCCTTCAGAAACATAAACACGAGCAACAGCGGTTTTTCTTCTACCGATTTTGTGAATAACTCCCATTACTTAATTTCGTTTAAATTAACGGTTTTAGGTTGTTGAGCTCCGTGTTTGTGCTCAGCACCTACATTTACATTTAGATTACGGAATAATTGTGATCCTAATTTGTTTTTAGGCAACATCCCTTTTACTGCTTTCTCGATTAATAATGCAGGATTTTTTTGTTGCATTACTTTAGCAGTTAATGATCTTTGTCCACCTGGGTAACCTGTATGACGGATGTAAGTTTTCTCATCAAGTTTGTTACCTGTTAGATTAATTTTCTCTGCATTGATAACGATTACGTTGTCTCCACAGTCCACGTGAGGTGTATAATTTGTTTTGTGCTTACCTCTTAAAAGTACTGCAACTTTTGAAGCAAGACGTCCCAAATTTTGACCTTCAGCATCTACTACTAACCACTCTTTTTGAGCAGTTGCTTTGTTAGCTGATACTGTCTTGTAGCTTAAACTTTCCACAATAAATTTGTATTTAATTAAACATTCCATTCCCAATAAAGGGAGTGCAAAAGTACATAAAATCTTTTACTATACAAATTTCTAATTTATTTTTTAATAAAGTTTGATACTCAATTATTTGACTAACAATATAATTGATTTAATAGAATCTAAGTTATCTATGTTTTTTTTATCGTTATTCTTGGTAGGTATATTTTAGCAGAGGGTTAAATAAAAATATTATTTAAATACAATATTCTATATACTAAATAGGTTTTATTATTTATCATAATTATTTAAGAGTACCTGTGTTACAATAGTATTACTTTAATTGAGGGTATAAAAAAAGCTAGAAAGATAATTTCTAGCTTTTGTATATTAGAGTATTAATAAAATTTAGGATTAAAGTTTTCTGGATATTTAGCCATTTCTTTTGAATAATAAGGAGCTATTTCATCGAGCGTTTGTTCAAAAGTAAGGTCATTCACTTTTAATAACTTCATAATACCACATTCTTTTTTTCTATAATCAGCATAACATAGTGCAATTGGAATATCTGCCTGCTTAGCGATTTGATAGAAACCTTGTTTCCATTTGTCAGAATATGCTCTAGTACCTTCCGGTGTATTAATTATAGCAATCTTATCTGCATTATTTATTAAAGAAACAGCGTATTCTACTAGATTTTGACGTTTGTTTCTATCCACTCCAATACAACCTATTGCTTTAAAGATAAAACCGAACCACGCTTTGGTATAATAATCTTTAATAAACATTTTGAAGGGAACTCCCATTACCCAGAAGCAAGCAAGACTGTAATAAAAATCCCAATTTGATGTATGTGGTACACAGATTAGTATTGTTTTTCGCTCTTTGTCAATATCTATATTATTCGTATTAAGTTTCCAACCCGATATACCTAACATAATGCGGCCTAGTAATTTCTTCATTATTTGCATTTTATCTGGCAAATCTAAGCAAATTAATAAGAATCAAAAGATGGGAAATAAAAAAGAAGTCTATTTTGTAGACTTCTTTTTTGGGAAAAGTTTAGGAAAGGCTCTAATACTTTGTCGTAATTGAAATTATTAGAGCTTGGTTTATGAGATAAAATTAGTATGATTTTATTATATGTCAATATTGTTATTAGTAAAGGAGGGGATTTTTTGAGTGAAGCTACGATAATGATGCATCTCACATAGGTGGTAAAGGAAATGAGAAAATAAAAATAGTTATTTTATTTCATCGATTATCTACACTTCTTATACTGTAATCTTTTTAAAAATTAATTATCTAATTATTCAAAGGTTTTTTTTGAATACAAGTACTTAAAATGTCTCATGGAATATTTGATTTTTTATCTGCCTTTTTTACTCCTTTATTACTGTAGACGATATGATTTTTTCAACAGTGCGTCAACAGTTCTTCAAGATTCCTTCAACAAATAGTCCTCTATATGGAGCAATCATGGGGTAATGTTGAAGAAGTGTTGAAGGATTTCGCTCTAATGCATATGAATACTAGCTTTGCCAAGCATTCTAATTTTAACTCAATAGATCGTTTTTTGATTTAAAGTATTGTTTTTTAGTTAGATATGTTTTTTGGATTTAAAAAAAAGTGAGGTGTTTTTTTGCTCGGATAGTTAAGATGTTTTCGAAAAAATTTATAGCCTATTGATAGGTAAAGGATATATTTAATATAGAAAGTTTAGAAAACTAAAAAGTCAAGATGAATTCAATAGGCAATAAAAAAGAGTTGTCAATCTTATTGACAACTCTTTTTTAAGTTTATTATATAATTGTTATTTAATTAATGTGCTTCTAGCCAGTTTTGACCAACTCCTAAATCAACAACTAATGGAATTTCTAAAGTATAAGCATTTTCCATTTCTTGTTTAATCATTGTTTTTAAAGCATCTAATTCTTCTTTATATGCATCAAATACTAGCTCATCATGTACTTGCAATAGCATTTTAGATTTCCAATTCTCTTGTTTCAATCTTTTTTGAATGTTGATCATTGCAATTTTTATGATATCTGCAGCACTACCTTGAATAGGAGCATTAACTGCATTTCGCTCTGCAGCACCTTTAACTACAGCATTGTGAGAATTAATATCTTTTAAATAGCGTCTTCTGCCAAGAATAGTTTGTACATACCCATGTTCTCTTGCGAAGTCTATTTGCTTTGAGATATAATCTTTAAGTTTAGGATAAGTGGCATAATAGGCATCTATTAAGTCTTTACTTTCTGATCTAGTTAAGTTTGTTTGGTTACTTAAACCAAAAGCTGAAACACCATAGATAATTCCAAAGTTTACAGTTTTAGCATGACTACGTTGTTCTTTTGTGACTTCTTCTAATGGCACATTAAATACTTTTGCAGTAGTAGCTTTGTGAATATCTAAACCTTGTTTAAAAGCTTCAATCATATTAGGTTCCTTGCTTAAGGCTGCAATTATTCTTAATTCTATTTGTGAATAATCGGCAGCTAGAATGACATAATCATCATTTTTTGCAACAAAGGCTTTTCTTACTTGACGACCTCTTTCAGTTCTAACAGGAATGTTTTGTAAGTTAGGGTTATTTGAACTTAATCTACCAGTAGCTGCTACAGCTTGCATGTATTCTGTATGAATGCGTTTTGTTTTTTCATCTACTTGTTTAGGAAGAGCCTCAACATAGGTATTCTGAAGTTTGATTAATTGTCGCCATTCTAGAATATCTTTTACTATTTGATGTTTATCTACAAGTTCACTTAAGATCTCTTCACCTGTAGCATATTGCCCAGTTTTTGTTTTCTTAGGTTTGCTTCCTCCAATTTTTAGTTTATCAAATAGAATGTCTCCTAATTGTTTTGGTGAAGCAAGATTAAATTCTTCTCCTGCCTCCAAATATATGCTTTGTTCTAAAGCTTTAATATCAGAATCTAAAGCTGAGGATAGTGATTTTAAATAATCAATATCTAATCGTATTCCTTCACTTTCCATATCAGCTAATACAGAAACTAATGGGACTTCTATATTGTTAAATAAGTCTTCCGTTTTAGTTGCTTTTAGTTGTGCAGAAAAATCATTTTTTAATTGCATAGTTATATCAGCATCTTCACCTGCATATTCTTTCACAAGCTCAAGATCGATATCTCTCATTGTTTTTTGATTTTTTCCTTTTTTGCCAATTAGTTCTTCAATTGGTTGCGGAGTATATTTCAAGTAAGTCTCAGCAAGGATATCCATATTATGACGCATATCAGGATTAATTAGATAATGCGCAATCATAGTATCAAATAATGGACCCTTAACACTGATATTATATTTCTTTAATACTTTTATATCGTATTTTAAATTTTGACCAACCTTTTCAATCGTTTCTGATTCAAAGAATGGTTTAAACTGTTGAATTAAATTAGTTGCCTCTTCTGTGTCTTCTGGAAAAGGAACGTAGAAAGCACTACCTTTTTCAAAAGAGAATGCAATACCAACTAATTCAGCATTCAATGCATCTAGTCCAGTAGTTTCGGTATCGAAACAAACACTTTTTTGTTGAAGTAATTTCTGGATTAATAACTTTATAGCAAACGGTGTATCACATAATTGATATACATGTGTAACTGTATTCAAATTAGAAAAATAAGGTGATTCACTGTTATCGACGTTCTCACTTTCCCCAAATAAAGAAAATTGTTCTTCGTTATTTTTAGATTCACTAGTGATCTCAGTTGGTGTAGGTATAATTTCTTTATCTCCAGTAAATATCTTATCGAATTGTTCTTTCATTCTTCTGAATTCTAGTTCGATAAATAGAGCTTCCGATTTTTCAATATCTGGACTTTCTAATTCATATTTTTTTGCATCGAATTCCACTGGACAGTCAAGCATGATGGTAGCTAATTTTTTAGATAGAATACCTTTTTCTTTATTAGCTTCAATATTCTCTTTCATTTTTCCTTTTAGCTCATGTGTATTTGCTAAAAGGTTTTCCATTGAACCATATTGTTTTATGAATTTTTTAGCTGTTTTTTCACCTACTCCTGGTAGTCCTGGAATGTTGTCAACAGCATCTCCCATCATACCTAGATAGTCGATTACTTGTTCAGGCTCATCAACTTCAAATTTTTCTTTTACTTGATCTACGCCCCATATTTCTATGCCATTACCCATACGTGCAGGTTTATACATGAAAATATTTTCAGAAACTAATTGAGCATAATCTTTATCTGGAGTTACCATATATACGGAGAAGCCTTCTTTTTCAGCTTGTTTTGAAAGCGTACCGATTAAGTCATCTGCTTCAAATCCTTTTTGCTCAATAATAGGGATGTGCATTGCTTTCAAAATTTCCTTAATATAGGGAACAGCAATTTTTATAGCTTCAGGAGTTTCATCTCTATTGGCTTTATATTCTGGAAAGATAGCCACGCGGTCTGCACTTCCTCCATTGTCAAAAGCTACTGCCAAATGATCGGGTTGTTCTCTTTTAATAACATCTAAAAGTGAATTCATAAAACCTAAGATAGCTGATGTATCTAAGCCTTTTGAATTAATTCTTGGATTTTTTATAAAAGCATAATAACCGCGAAAAATCAGTGCATACGCATCTAGAAGGAAAAGACGTTTTTTATTAACCATTTAAGGATGGATTTTAATTGTTTTTTAATATGATTTCAAAGATACATAATTTTGCTCCGCTTAGAAAAAGGTTATCTAACTTTACTTTATATGAAGTACTTATAATAATATTTAAATTATGTTAAAGATATTTTTATAGTTTAGGTAATAAGGTAAATTTGTTGTTTAGAGGACGAAACAAATGTTGAAATTTATTATTATAGGATTATTATTACTAGTTATTGAGTTATATAGCTATCAGGCAGTTAAACAGCTTACCAAACGCAATGGAATTAAATTCCTCTATGTTTTTCTTACTGTTTTGTTGTTGATTTATATTGGATACGGATTTTCGACATTTGATACTCATTCTCCAACAAATCATAAATCTATGTGGGCAGCAGCAATGATTTTGCTGTTTTATTTGCCTAAGATTATAGTGACTCTATTTCTTATTTTAGAGGATGTCGTACGCATTTTTAGAGGAATTTATCAATTGATTAAAAGGGAGGGGGAAGCCTCTGAAGATGGAAAGTTTCTGCCAGGACGTAGATCTTTTATTACAAAAATAGCACTTGGTATTGCAGCAATTCCTTTTGTATCTGTATTACACGGTATTACGATAGGTCGTTATAAATTTCAAGTTTATAAACTTATATTAGAGTTTGATGATCTTCCAGAAGCTTTTGATGGTTTTAAGTTTACACAGGTTTCTGATATTCACTGTGGAAGTTTTGATAATCGTGAAAAGATTGAATATGCTGTTGATTTGATTAATTCACAAGAATCTGATTTGTTATTATTTACAGGAGATATAGTAAATAGTATTGCAGATGAAATGACTCCGTGGTTTGACGTTTTTGATAAATTGCGTCCACATGAGTATGGCAATTTTTCAATATTAGGGAATCATGATTATGGAGATTATGCTAAATGGGATACAGAAGAGGAGCGACGTGCTAATTTTCAGGCGATTTGTGATATAAGTCCAAGGATAGGATTTGAGTTGCTGAGAAATGAAAACACTAAAATTTATAAAGACGGACAAAGTATTACCATTGTAGGAGTAGAAAATTGGGGAGCAGAACTAAAATTCATGAAGTATGGTGATTTAGATAAGGCTACTGTTGGTGTTGATGCTGACGAATTTAAAATTTTAATGAGTCATGATCCCTCTCATTGGGATGCTCAAATAGTAGATCATCCAAAGAATTTTCAGTTAACTTTAGCAGGGCATACACATGGTTCACAGTTTGGTATAGAGATTCCTGGTTTTATAAAATGGAGCCCAATTCAATACGTTTATAAGCAATGGGCTGGTTTGTATGAAAAGATGAACAAGTATATTTATGTCAATCGAGGTTTCGGTTATCATGCTTATCCTGGACGTACAGGAATTTGGCCTGAGATTACTGTGATAGAATTAAGGAGAAAAAAGTAAGAAATTCTATAAAAAATTATATTTTTGTATATAGAAGTGTCTAAATAACAGATAAAATTTAATTTACAAAATAGAGATATATGTCGAAATTCGGAGAATTAGTTACCTCAGATATTCCTGTGTTAGTTCATTTTTTTGCACAATGGAATGAAGCTTGCGCAGAAATGAACCCTATTCTTCATGATGTTGCTGCTAGTTTAGGAGATAAGTTGCGTATTGTTAAAATTGATGTGGATAAAAACAAAGAACTGATTGAAGCGTTGCGTATCAAGCAAGTTCCCACTATGTTATTATATAAAGATAATACTATGATTTGGCGTCAAAGTAAAGTAATGGATGTTAATTCTTTAATTAATGTTGTACAAACATTATTATAATTTGTCGAATTGAAATCCTTTTGAGAGAAGGTATTCAATTGTTTTTGGAAGTGTGATTTGTAAATTTGTCTTAGCTTTTAGGCTGTCGTGAAATACAATTATACTTCCATTTTTTATACCCTTAACTGATCTATTAAAGCATTGGCTAGGAGATATCTTTTTATCGTAATCTTTTGTAAGATTATACCACATTATAATGTCATAGCCTAATTGTCTAATTTGTCTACTTTGAGAGAATTTTAATTTACCATAAGGTGGTCTAAATAATAGTCGGGTAGGCAAGGCGAATTTGTTTATTTCTTCTTGACATTTTAAAAAGTTGTCAAAATAATCTTGTTTATTGTATTTCCATCCATTAAGATGATTATATGTGTGGTTACCCACTTGGTGGCCTTCATCCAAAATGCGTTTAAAAATTAAAGGATGTTTTCTGATATTATCTCCTATACAAAAAAAGGTGGCTTTAATATTATGTGATTTTAGTATATCTAATACCCATTCTGTTACCTCTGGTATAGGACCATCATCAAAAGTGAGAAATACTTTTTTTTCTAGAGTAGGTTGTCTCCAGAAAAAATTATTATAGATTAAAGAAAGTATTTTTTGCGATAGATTCATTACAGACAAATATAAAAAAATAAAAAGAGTGGTTGCTTTAAACACAACCACTCTTTCATCGAATAACAATTAACTGTATTATTATTTTACTCCTCCACCTACAGCTTTATAAAGTTGTACTAGTGAATTTAATTGAGATAATTCTGTATTAATATAAGCTAACTCAGCAGCTAAAGCACTTTCTCTAGCAGTCAAAACATCTAAGTAGTTAGCCATACCTTGTACCAACAATTCTTCTGAGTACTCAGTAGCAAGATTATAAGACTCATATTCTTGTTTTTTAAGCACTAGTTTATTCGTTGAACTTTCATAAGTATATAAAGCATCAGAAACTTCTTTAGAAGCATTTAGAACAGCTTTTTTATAACCTAAATAAGCTTTTTCTTGATTAGCTTTTGCTACTTCATGTTGCGTTCTTATTTGTCTACCATTAAAAAGTGGTTGAGTAAGACCTCCGATAATATTAGCAAAAAGTGAATTGCTATTAAATAGGTCGTCAAATTTTACACTTTGTAAACCTCCATTAGCTGTAATTCTAAAAGAAGGGTAGAAGTTACTTCTTGCAACATTTGTCATTTCAAATGCATTTAGTAAACCAAATTCAGCAGCTCTTACATCTGGTCTATTGCTCAATAATTGCAATGGTACACCAATTGTTAGGTCAGCATTTATTTTTTGGGCAGCAAGTGTTCCTCTTTGTATTGCTTCAGGAGCTTCACCTAGAAGGATACTAAATGTATTTTCAGTTAGTTTAATACTATTGTTTAAATCAACTAAAAGTGCTTGTGCATTGTAAAGTTGAGCTTGCGTTTGTTTCACAGCTACTTCATTAACTTGCCCCGCTTCTTTTAAAGCTTCAATAGTTTCCAAACTATTTTTTCTATTAATAATAGTTTGTTCTGTTATTGCTTTTTGTTGGTCAAGTGCTAATAATTGGAAGTAAGTAGAAGCAATTGTAGATATTAACTGTGTTTTTACAGCTTGGTGTGCTGCTACTGATTGTAAATATCCAGCAGCTGCAGCTCTTTTATTACTTCTTATTTTTCCCCAAACATCTAATTCCCAAGAGAATTGTCCGTTTATTTCATGTAAGTCGCTTTTAACTCTATTATCGCCAAACGGTTGACCTTGTGGTGAGTTTTTAGAAACAACACTGTGAGTATAATTAGCCCCAAGATTTAATGTAGGTGCGTATCCCCATTTGCCTTGTGCCATATATGCTTGTGCAGCATTAATGTTTTCTAAAGCTATTCTAATATCTAAATTGTTTTCTAACGATTTATCGATATAGTTTATTAGAATAGGATCAGAGAATAACTCTTTCCATGACACTGTAGCCATAGAAAGAGTATCTTGTGATATTTTATCAGAGCGATAATATTGCTCGTCAATAACTTCAGGTCTATCGTACTTTTTGGCCACAAAACAAGATTGCATTGTAAGTCCTAAAAGAGCAATAGGTATAACTCTATATAATGTTTGTTTTCTCATTTTCTTAATGCTTTTGTTCCTCAAATTTAATAGGTTTTATTTTTTCTTGAAGATATTGGAAAATAGCATATAATACTGGAATTACAAATACTCCAATAATAGTCCCAATTAAAAGACCGAAAGCAGCACCAGTACCAATTGAACGGTTACCTACGTCTCCAACTCCTTTTGCAAATACAAGAGGCATTAAACCTAAAATAAAGGCAAATGAAGTCATTAAGATCGGTCTTAGACGTGCTTTAGCTCCATTAATTGCAGATTCAGCAATTGATTCACCATGTCTACGTCTCTGTACAGCGAATTCCACAATCAGAATGGCATTTTTCGCGAGAAGTCCGACCAGCATCACCAGTGCAATCTGGAAATAAATGTTGTTTTCTAACCCTGCTATTTTTTGTGCAAAGAATGCTCCCATAATACCTGTAGGTAGAGAGAAAATTACTGCGAATGGCAATAAGTAACTTTCATACTGTGCAGATAATAAGAAGTAAACGAATATTACACAAAGTGCAAAGATTAAAATTGTTTGAGAACCAGCATTAATTTCCTCACGTGTTAATCCCGTAAAGTCAATACTATAGCTTGATGATAACGTTTGTTGCGCTACTTCTTGTACAGCTTTAATTGCATCTCCTGAACTATATCCAGGTTTTGGAGCACCATTAATATTTGAAGAAGTAAATAAGTTATAACGGTTCACAGATTGTGGTCCATATACTTTTTTCAAGTCTACAAATTGCGTTACAGGTGTCATTTCTCCTGATGCTGTTTTTACATAAATCTCATTTAAACTATTTTTGTTTGAACGATACTCAGGTAATGATTGTACCATTACACGGTATTGTTTACCAAAACGTGTAAAATCTGCAGCATAAATACCTCCAATATATCCTTGTAAAGCTGAGAAAATATCACTTACTAATACTCCTGATTCTTTGGCTCTAGGAATATTAAGGTCTAGTTCATATTGAGCATAGTTTGTATTAAATGAAGACTGAGCATATAATATCTCTGGTCTTTGCATTAATGCAGCTACATACTCTTTAGACTTTTGATCAAAATCAGTTAATTCACCTCCTGAGCGGTCTAGTAATTTCATCTCGAAACCAGCAGACATACCAAAACCTGGTATACTTGGTGGTTGGAAGAAAATCATATTAGCATCTTGGAATTGAGTAGCTGCGATACCGAATAAGTTTCCAATGATAGCATCAGTCGCTAATTCTGGTGTTTTTCTGTCTTTAAAGTCTTTTAATTTAATCATGGCCATACCATAGTTAGACCCTTGACCATTAATAAAAGAGAATCCAGAAACAACTGTTACTCCATCTACACCAGGAATTTGTTCAACTACTTTTGAAAATTCTTGTTGTAAACTTGTTACACGGTCTTGTGATGCACCTGGTGGTAGTTCAATATTACCCATGATGAAACCACGGTCCTCATTAGGCACGAATCCACTAGGCATTGTTTTTGCCGCATAGTATGTTACAGCTAAACATCCTAATAAAATCAAAAAGGTTACCCATTTGTGTTTTAATAGGAACTTAAATGAATTTCCGTAACGATGAGTTAATTTATTAAACCCAACGTTGAATGCATCAAAGAAGCGTTGTACAAAGTTTCTTTTTTTGCCTTCTTTATCTCCATGTTGTTTTAAGAATAATGCACATAAAGCAGGACTTAAAGTTAATGCGTTAATCGCAGATATTATAATAGCAACAATAAGAGTAATACCAAATTGTTTGTAGAATACTCCTGTTGGACCACTAATAAAGGTTACAGGAATAAATACCGCTGACATTACAAGAGTAATCGAAATAATCGCTCCTGATATCTCGCCCATTGTATTAATACTTGCATTTAATGCGTCTTCTCCTGTATCCTCCATTTTTGCGTGTACTGCTTCCACCACTACAATGGCGTCATCCACCACAATACCAATGGCTAGTACTAATGCAAATAGTGTTAAAAGGTTTAATGAGAATCCAAAAATACTCAAGAAGAAGAATGTACCTACAATCGCTACTGGTACAGCAATTAATGGAATTAAAGTAGAACGGATATCTTGTAAGAAGATATACACCACAACGAATACTAATATAAATGCCTCAATTAAGGTACTTACTACTTTACTAATAGAAGCATCTAAGAATTCGTTTGTATCCATCAATACTTTGTAATCTATACCATCTGGAAAGCTTTCTGATAATTTTTCTAACTCAACATGTAAATTTCGAATAATTTCTTGAGCATTTGATCCAGGTGTTTGGTAAATAGCCATTGCTACAGCTGGATGTCCATCTAATTCAGAACTACCTACATAAGATTGTGCACCTAATTCTATCTTAGCAACATCTTTTAAATGTAATACTTGACCATTACCAAGTGATTTTACTACGATATTCTCGTATTGTTCTTGCGTTTTGTAACGACCACTGTATTTAATAACATATTGAAATGCTTCTGCATTGTTTTCACCTAACTGACCAGCAGCAGCTTCCAAACTTTGCTCGTTTAATACTCTTACTACATCAGTTGGTACTAATCCATAAGCTTTCATTTTAGCAGGATCAATCCATACACGCATTGAATAGTTTCTAGATCCAAACGCTTGCGCATCTCCAACACCACTTACACGTTTCAACTCAGGAATAACGTTAATATTCATGTAGTTTTGTAAGTATATAGCGTCGTAGTTTGGACTAGTTGAGTAAAACGACAAGAACATCAAAGCACTTGTTTGTTGTTTTTGTGTTGTTACTCCCGAACGTGTAACCTCTGCAGGAAGTAATGGTGTAGCACGTGCCACACGGTTCTGTACGTTTACCGCAGCAATATCAGGGTCAACCCCTTGTTTAAATATTACTTGAATACTAGCACTACCATCATTACTCGCTGTAGAAGTAATATAATCCATGTTTTCCACCCCATTCACTTGTTCTTCAATAGGGATAATCACAGATTGCATCACAGTCTCAGCATTTGCACCTGGGTAAGAAGCGGCAATTTGTACCGTAGGAGGTGCAATATCAGGGTACTGCGTTACTGGGAGTGCTGATAATCCTAGCACCCCTAGTATTACTATAAGGATAGAAATAACTGTAGATAATACAGGTCTTTCAATAAAAGTCTTTAGCATGCCTTAAAAAGTTGATTTAATAGCTTCGTTTATTGTTTTGAATTCAACTGGTTGTGGAGTAATTGGCATTCCACTGCGTAGAGTACCTAATCCTGTACCTACAATTGTCTCTCCTTTTTGAACTCCATCTTTTACAATGATCAGTTTGTTTACTCTGTCAGTAACGTCGATTTTAACAGCTTTAGCTGTGTCGTTTTCTACTTTGTAAACATAGATTTGTCCTTGTTGCTCGAAAGTAGCTGATTCTGGTACCACCATTACATCATTATATAATTGAGGTAATAATAAAGTACCACTGTTACCATTACTTAATATGTGTTCTTTATTAGGGAAAGAAGCTCTTACTTGTACTGTACCAGTTGTTGTATTAACTTGACCAGTGATCGTTTCGATTTGACCTTGTTGACCATAGATTTGCCCATTTGCTAGTCTAAGATTAACTTTTGGTAAGTTTTTTAATTTGTCTTTTACAGTTGCACCTTCAATTTTTTCTAAGAAGTCAAAGTATTCTTTTTCATTCATTGAAAAATAGGCATACATCTCACTATCATCAGATACTACTGTTAGTGGGCTTGGATCTGATGGGCTAACTAATGAACCAATACGATAAGGTATAGCCCCTACAATTCCATCGATAGGACTCTTCACAATAGCATAATCAATGTTTGCAACTATACTTTTATATTGCGCTTTTGCTGATGCTAATTGACTTTTTGCACTTGCGAGAGTAGCTGCAGCAGTTTCTAGTTGAATTTTGCTGATAATTCCCTTTTCTACAAGAGGAACTAATTTATCGTAATTAACTTGTGCAACATTAACTTGTGCTTCTGCAGTTTGAATTGCAGCTTTAGCAGCATCTGCATTCTCGTTTAAAATATTTGTTTCTAATCTAAATAGAGGTTGCCCTTTTTTAACAATAGAACCTTCATCCACATATAATTCTTGTATGTAGCCTGATATTTTTGCTCTTACACTGCTCGTTACTTTACCTTGTAAGTTAGTAGGATAAGAATTATGTCCAGTAACATCTTGCACTGGTACTTGAACAACTTTGTAAGGCATTGGAGGTCTTGCAGCTTGTTCAGCTTTTTTATCGCATGAAGTTATGCTAACTGCAAGCGATGCTAGAACGATAGTATGGAAATAACGTTTCATATTTAATTACTTAATTTGTACTTTTTAATTTTTCTATTGTTTCTCCTAATTGGTTTTTACTTTTTTGCAGATGCTCTAGGTATAGATGCATTTTTGCTTCACAATTATTAGCGTTTATTTCTCCTGATTTTAAGAAAGATTTCATTCTTGTTATTAAATGGTATTCTCTCTCTAATACGTCTTTTATCAGTTGTAATCTAATAGTCATAAAGTTAGGATTTAACCTAAAGAACCTTTTACGCTCGTCAATTTTATTGAAGCTCTATTTGATTATTAGATATCAATAAATTTAAGCTAGTTGATACTGAACTTTTACTAGCATTAAGTTTTTCAATAAGCTCATCAAAAGTCACACCATCTCTATTATTATTGAACATAATATAGGTGTAAATTTGAGCGGTAAGAGGTGAGAAATGGTAAACTAGCTCATGATGAGCACAATAGTCTTGAAATAAATCTACCAATTCTGTGTTTTGTTGTTGCATAAGTATAATCCTAAAGATAATGGTGCAAATATAGTTTTAGTTCGGTAAATACAAAACTAAAAAAACTTAATTATTTAGAAGTAGTAAAGATAGTGTACTTAATTGAAAATTTTAGTTTTCTTGCATTAAGTTGATAATGTGAAAAGAAGAAAAAGTTTATCTATTCGATTAATTTTTTTTAAAAAAGTATTGCTTAAGATTTAAAAATAGCATTATATTTGCATCCACAAA
>NZ_BAEX01000078.1 GCF_000246945.1 Myroides injenensis M09-0166 | reverse complement strand
CGTATGATGTATAGAGGAGTGAGAGATAAGTCGTTTTTCCTTTTCAGATTGACCAAACTTTTTGCCTAGTCCCCAACTTTTGAACTTGATCCCTTTTGCACTTGATCCCACTTTTGGGACTGATCCATAATATATGCAGTATAAAAAAAGCCGATACTTACGTATCGGCTTTCTGGTGGTGCCTCCAGGAATCGAACCAGGGACACAAGGATTTTCAGTCCTTTGCTCTACCAACTGAGCTAAGGCACCAGTGGATTATACAATAAGAATATTAGTGGTGCCTCCAGGAATCGAACCAGGGACACAAGGATTTTCAGTCCTTTGCTCTACCAACTGAGCTAAGGCACCTCAATTTCTTATTGCTGTTAAAGGTAATTTAGTGGTGCCTCCAGGAATCGAACCAGGGACACAAGGATTTTCAGTCCTTTGCTCTACCAACTGAGCTAAGGCACCAAATGCCTTTAACAACTCGAGAATCTTGTTCTCTTAAGCGGTTGCAAATATAGAACACATTTTCATACTTCCAAAACTTTTTAATAAAAAAATCATTCACTACCTTTGACAAATCTAAACAAACACTAATGATTCTAACCGTAGATATCGGCAATACAAGAACCAAAATAGCTCTATTTGAAAACAATAGCATTTCAAAAACAGAAATATTTGAGAAAGAAAACTTTTTAAAAAATTTTCAACTTTTTTTTAAAGAACTACCAAAAGACACTAAAATAATTCTTTCGTCAGTAGGTAAAGTAGATATTGAGGCTATTGAATGGTTGCAACAAAACACGAATTTAATCACTATAACGCATAATACAACTTTCCCTTTCATAAATAAATATGCAACTCCACATACTCTTGGCATAGATAGAATGGTTTTATCTGCAGGTGCAGTATTAAATTATCCCAATGCACATAGATTAATTATTGACGTGGGAACTTGCATTACTTATGATTTTATAAATAAAGATAATGAATATCTAGGTGGAGCGATATCACCTGGAATTAAGTTGCGCTATAAATCATTAAATGATTATACTGCCAAACTTCCTTTACTCTCCCCTACTAATATTGATTTTATTATAGGCAATAGTACAGAAAAAGCAATACATTCGGGAATAATAAATGGAGTATGTCTAGAAATTGATGGTATTATTAATTCTTACAAGCAGTTATATCCTGAATTAACAATAATTTTAACAGGTGGGGATACACTTTTTTTGGACAAAAGATTAAAAAATATAATATTTGCTAATTCAAACTTTTTATTAGAGAGTTTGAACACTTTATATCAATACATAATTGAAAATGATAAAAAAAATTCTTCTAAGCTTTAGCTTGGTATTTGGAACAGCTGCCGTAGCGCAACAAGGAACCGCATCTCCATATTCATTCTATGGAGTTGGAGACCAAAACTCTAATATTACAAACGAGTACAAAGCTATGGGAGGTACAAGTGTTTACAGTGATAGTATACACCTGAATCTAAAAAACCCAGCTACTTTGGGTTCTTTACAAAAAACAACCTTTTCATTAGGAGCAACTTCTAAATTCTATGACTTCAAATCCGATCACCATAGTGATAATGTAAAGAGACAAACTCTGGATTATGTCGCGTTAGGATTTCCTCTTATAAATGAAAAACTAGGTGTAATGTTTGGATTACTACCTTTTTCTAATGTAGGCTACAAAATGACAGGTCTTCATACAAATGCTGAAGGAAGAATTACAACGAATTCTTACGAAGGAGATGGTGGAGTAAATAAAGTTTTTTTAGCTTTAGGATATAAAGTAATGCCAAATCTACAAGTTGGTATTGATGCAGGGTATAATTTTGGTCATACGGACAATGACACATATACTTGGATTAAAGACCGTGGTGACGGAATAGCTTTAGCTACTCAAACATTAGAACAAAGAAGAATTGACTATAAGGGTTTCTCATTAAATCTAGCAGCTCAATATGCTGGTAAATTTAAAGACTACGATTGGCAAGCTAACATTACCTATAGCCCAGAAATACAGTGGACAACAGATAATGTTACAAAATTGCAGACATACGATGTTTACAACCCTGGTCGTATTTTAGATCAAATGACAATGACTGATGCCAGCAAAAAAATGAAAAACCCACAAGTTCTATCAGTAGGGACAGGTATCGGAAAAAACATGAAATGGTTTGTAGGTGGTCAATTTACTTTTACAGAGAACAGTAAATTATCAACTACTTGGAATACATCGCCAATTGCTTCTTTCGAAAACTCTAGAAGATATTCTGTAGGTGGTTTTTATATTCCTAAGTACTATTCTTATGTTAGTTACTTTGATAGAATTACTTATAGAGCGGGACTTCGTTATGAAAACACAGGTTTAGTTTTAAATAATACTTCAATAAATGACTACGCATTATCAGCAGGTTTTGGTTTCCCAATTGGTAGAAACGGTACAAACTTAAATGTTGGTTTTGAATATGGTCAAAGAGGTACAAAATCACATGATTTAATTAAAGAAAACTACTTTAATATGTCAGTTGGTTTCTCATTAAATGACATTTGGTTTAAACGTAGAAGATTTGAATAAGATAGCATCATAACGAAATGATAAAAGCATCAAAGCGTACTATTCCTTTTTTAATTTTACTAAGTAGTATATTAATATTAACTGCTTGTGAGAGTAATTTTAAAAAAATTCATCAGTATAACACTACTACATTTTTTCCTATTGGAATAATAGATACGATGTATGGGCAATATATTGACTCAGGAAAGGTAAAAGCGATATTAATCAGTCCAAAAATGCTTGATTATACCAATGTAAAAAATCAATTTAATGAATTTCCTGAAGGTATAGAAGTCATCTTCTTTGATAAAGATAATAACAAGAATACTGTTGTATCGGATTATGCTATTAGATATGCACTGACAGGTTTAATAGATTTGCAAGGAAATGTTGTCATTACTATGCATGATGGAAAAAAATTAGAGTCAGATCAACTCTATTTTGACCAAAAAAATGATTGGTTATTTACAGAGGGGAAATATAAAGCTTCTGAAAATAAAGACAATTTTATTCAAGGAACAGGAATAGATTTTGACAGTAAATTACTTACCATAAAAACTAGAAATAGTTACGTAGAAAACCTTAAAAAAGACAAATAATGAAAGCATTGCGAATCATACCTTTTTTCTATTTATTTATAGCACTCCTTTTTATCTATGATGGAGTGACAAAAATACAAGCTAGCGAATCTAACTTTTGGTTAAGTTTTGTAATAGCAGGAGTAGCAATTTTCATGTTCTTTTTTAGAAGAAAATTTGCTAAGCGAATGGACAATTACAACAAAAAGTAAATATTATAAAACAAGAGCGGGATATACTAAAATAGATATCCCGCTCTTGTTTTATATCACCTTAATTTAAGGCTTTCTATAATATATTTAAGATTGCAAAATTCTTAGATAATGTCATTAGTAAAATCTAATATTCTAGAATAAACTTAAACTAACAAAACACTTTTATCTTATAAATTTATATAGTTTACACAAGGAAATAGATACCCCATACAATTACGCTACAATTTGAGTAAATCATAAAAAACTTAACAAACAGTAAAACAATTCTCTTTTCCTAAGGCATTAAGATGCTTATTCTCAATACTATTATTACAAATAATTTTCTTCTTAAATAATTATTAAAAGAATCTTTCACTAATTCGCAGTATTAAATAATAAAAAAAGCATCATAAATACTAAAATAATAACACTACCCCTTTTATTATTAATAAGATAATTGTATTTTCGCTCACTGAAAAAAATTACACATAATAAAAAAGCATGGCAGTTTTATCAAAAATTAGACAAAAGTCCGCACTGTTAATTGCAGTAATTGGAATTGCTTTATTAGCATTCGTCATTGGTGACGTTGTTAGAAGTACTGGTGGAGGCATGTCTCGCAACATTGGCGAGGTTAATGGTCAAGAAATTAACACACAGGAATTTCTGCATAAGGTAACCCAAGCAGAAAAAAATGGTCAAATGAGTAATACTCAAGCATCTATTGCTGTTTGGAATAATGAGGTAAACAATATCATTCTTACTTCTGAGTTTGAAAAACTTGGTTTACAAATTGGTCCAGATCAATTAGTAAACGTTGTAAAATCACATCCTTCTTTTGCTAATGACCCTAACTTTCAAAATGAATTAGGACAGTTTAGCATTGAGAAATTCAATTCTTTTGTCTTAATGATGAAAAATTCAGGACAAGAGCAATGGAATGCATGGTTAGCTTATGAGAAAGAATTAGAGAAATTTGGTTTACAACAAATGTTCTTTGCTTTAATTCAAGGAGGAATGTATACAACACAAGCTGATGCTAAAGCTGTATATACTGCTGAGAATGATAAAGTATCTTTTGATTATGTTACTGTACCTTATTCGACAGTTAACAATGAAGAGGCTGCTATCGATGATGCTTCTATCATCAATTATATGAAACAACATGAGAATAGATTCAAATCTGAATTAACTAGTGAGTTAGAGTACGCTTACATTCCTAGTGTTCCTTCAGATAACGATAAAGAAGCAGTAAAAGAAATCATAGAAGGCTATTTACAGCCAACTGTACAATATAATGCTGAAACTAAAAAGAATGATACCCTTCCTGGATTTAAAACAGTGAAAGATATTGAATCATTCGTAAATGCAAATTCAGATATTAAATTTGATACTCTTTACTACGCTAAGAAAGATTTACCATTAGAGTACCAAGAAGAATTATATAATCTACCTGTAGGACAAGTATATGGTCCTTACGTAATGGGAGACTACTATTGCATTACAAGAGCTGTTGATAAAAAAGCAGGAGCTAGTGTAGATGCTGCACATATATTAATTTCTTACCAAGGTGCTGCAGTACCAGGAGCTAGTAGATCAAAAGACGAAGCTAAAGCTAAAGCAGAAGAAATACTAAAAAAAGTACAAGCTGATCCATCTTCATTTGCATCAGTTGCTGCTTTAGAAACAGAAGATCCAGGCTCAAAAAATAACGGTGGAAAATATGAAGGTATTGCAAAAGGACAAATGGTTAAACCTTTTGATGAATTTATTTTCAATAATGCAGCTGGTAAAATAGGTCTAGTGGAAACTGACTTTGGATTCCATGTTATTCAAGTTGTTTCTAAAAACGATGGTGTTAAATTAGCAACTATCGCAAGACAAATAGAAGTATCTGATGCTACTGCTGATGAGTTATTTACTAAAGCAACAACTCTAGAACAAGATGCTACTAAAGCAACTGATTTCTTAGCAACTGCTACTGACTTAGGTTTCAAAATCGAGAAAGATGTAACTGTACGTCCTTTTGAAGAGGCATTACCAGGTATTGGTAACCAACGTTCAATCATTACTTGGGCTTTTAATAAAGACACTAAAGATGGTGACACAAAACGTTTTGACAATGCTGATGGACATGTTATTGTAAAACTTAAATCTAAAAACAATACTGGTCTTTTACCTTTAGAAGAAGCAAGACCAATCATAGAGCCTATCTTAATGAATGAGAAGAAAGCTGAAATCATAAGAAAGAAAATGAACGGTTCTACTATTGAAGAAGTTTCAAAAAATACTAATGCATCTATCGCAGCAGTAACTGATGTAACTTTAAAAGCTCCTCTTCTTACAAGTATTGGTTATGAACCAACTGTTGTAGGAACAGCTATAGCTACAGCTATCGACGCTAATTCTAAACTTATCAATGGACTACAAGGTGTCTACATGGTTAAAACAAAAAACCTTGATAAAGCAACTGCTCTTAATAACTATGATTCTTATAAAAATAGAATTGAAAATCAAGAAAGAAGCTATGTTCAAATGAGAGTTATGAATGTACTTAAAGACAAAGCAAAAATTAAAGATAATAGAGTTGGTATTTTACAATAATATTATTACAAATTATAAACTAAAAGCCATTCGCATTGCGAATGGCTTTTTTTATTGGCATTGGATTAAATAATAAAAATACCGTATTTTTGTATTTCAATTTAAAACTAGACTTATGAAGGCATATGTTTTTCCAGGTCAAGGAGCCCAATTCACAGGAATGGGAAAAGACTTGTACGAAAATTCAGCAATTGCTAAAGAAATGTTTGAAAAAGCTAATGAAATTTTAGGCTTTAGAATTACAGATATAATGTTTGAAGGAACAGCAGACCAATTAAAAGAAACAAAAGTTACACAACCAGCAGTATTTTTGCATTCCGTTATTTTGGCTAAAACATTAGAAGACTTTAAACCAGAAATGGTAGCTGGTCACTCTCTAGGTGAATTTTCTGCTTTAGTAGCTAATGGTACTTTAGCTTTTGAAGATGCTCTAAAATTAGTTTCTAAGAGAGCTTTAGCAATGCAAAAGGCTTGCGAAATAAAACCATCTACTATGGCTGCCGTTTTAGGACTAGAAGATGAAATAGTAGAAAAAATTTGTAATGAAATTGACGGTGTGGTAGTAGCTGCAAACTATAATTGTCCTGGTCAATTAGTAATCTCTGGGGAAACATCAGCTGTAGAAAAAGCATGTGAAGCATTAAAAGAAGCTGGTGCAAAACGTGCACTGATCCTTCTTGTTGGTGGAGCTTTCCACTCACCTATGATGGAACCTGCAAGAGAAGAACTAGCTGCTGCAATTGAATCAACTACTTTCAATCAGCCTACTTGTCCTGTTTATCAAAATGTAACAGCTAGTGCTGTAAACAATCCTGATGAAATTAAAAAGAATCTAATACTTCAGTTGACTGCTCCTGTTAAATGGACACAGTCTGTACAGCAAATGATTGCAGATGGAGCAACTTCTTTTACTGAAGTTGGACCAGGGAAAGTGTTAGTAGGATTAATTAAAAAAATCAATAAAGATTCTGAAACACATTCAGCATAGACTTATATTATTTTTTACAACAATATTATTATTAACTAAAATCCTTGGTCTTAAATTAACCAAGGATTTTCTATTTCTTAAAAAAATTGGAAAAACTCTCAATGCAAGAGTGGATATTAATATTCACTCTTGTAAGCTTAACAGCATTAGGTCCTTTAGCAATAGACATGTATTTACCAGCATTTCCAACAATTGCAAAAGATTTAAGTACTGAAATCAATCGAGTACAAATATCGCTATCTACCTTCTTAGGTGGTTTAGCTATTGGTCAATTATTTTGGGGACCAATATCTGATAAGTATGGATGTAAACGACCTATTTTAATATCGCTATCCATATTTATTATCTCTTCATTGGCTTGTATTTATGTACAGGAAATTAAAGTAATGTGGTTTTATCGCTTTTTACAAGCTTTTGGTAGTAGTGGTGGTGTCGTTATAGCAAGAGCAATTGTAAATAAACGTTTTGACAAAGACCATACCCTTAAGATATTTAGTATTCTTGCATTAATTGGAGGAATAGCTCCTATTATGGCACCTATACTAGGAAACGTAATCCTTAAATTCTTTGATTGGCAACACGTATTTACAGCAATGGCATGTTTTGCTACTCTAAGTATATTAATGACGACATTCTTCTTAAAAGAAGATCCACCAACTGTTTCGAATACCAATCATAAACTTCAAACGATATTAAAGAATTACAGCAACCTCTTTAAGCATAAAATTTTTATTACTTATACAGTAATAGGAAGTATAGCGTATAGCTGTTTAATGCTTTATATTTCGAATTCTCCTGTATTAGTAATGGAGGCAGGAGGATTGTCAAGTACACAATTTAGTTTTGTCTTTATGCTTAACTCATGTGGTTTAATGCTAGGGTCATTTCTAACCTCATCTGTCTTACGCAAAAGATTAGATCCAAAAGACATTATAAAACTTGGAAGTAGTATTCAAATTGTATCTGCAGGGGTATTATGGTTACTTATTGACCTTAATTTATCTATCTATTTACAATTAATTCCATTATTTTTCTTTGTCTTGCCATTAGGTATGCTTTTCCCAACATCAACCACATTAGCACTAGCTCCCTTTAAAGCAGAATCAGGAACTGCCTCTGCTCTATTCGGTGCATCCCAACTAGCATTTACATTTATAACATCTGTTTTATTAAACAGCTTAAATAACGGAAAAATGACTATTGTAGCACTATCGCTAATGGCATGTGCAATTGTATCTTTTATCATTAATCACTATACATATCCTAAAAAATAAGTATTAAAATTTAAGAATAAAAAAAGAGGTGATTTACAATATGTAAATCACCTCTTTTTTATATTTATCGATATTACTATCCTAGAAACGCTTTAATTTCGTCAGTAATAAACTTAATTTGATCATCTTCTAATTCAGAATGCATTGGTAGAGAAAGTACTTCTTGAACTAATTGATTAGTAACAGGGAAATCTTCTTCTTTATAACGTGGATCCAAATAAGCTTTTTGAAGATGCAGTGGTATTGGATAATAAATAGCGCATGGAATACCTTTAGACTGTAAATGTGCCATTAAACCATTTCTATCTGCATTTACAATACGCAATGTATATTGGTGAAACACATGACTATCATCATTCCCTTCAATCTTTGGAGTAATGATATTCGGATGGTTAGCTAATGCTTCTGAATATTTTTTAGCAGCATTCTTTCTAGCATTATTATAAGAATCTAATTTTGGTAGTTTAGCATTTAAAACCGCTGCTTGAATGCTATCTAAACGAGAGTTTACTCCTACAACATCATGGTGATAACGCTCATACATACCATGATTAACAATACCTCTAATGATATGAGCTAAATTGTCATCATTTGTAAAAATAGCACCACCATCTCCATAACAACCAAGATTTTTTGATGGGAAAAACGATGTAGCACTTACATGACCTACAGTACCTGTCTTAACTTTCTTACCGTCACTATACGTATAATCAGCACCAATTCCTTGTGCGTTATCTTCAATTACATATAAGTTATGTTCTTTAGCTACTTCCATGATAGCCTCCATATTAGCAGCTTGTCCAAATAAGTGAACTGGAACAATCGCTTTTGTACGAGGAGTAATAGCTTTTTTAAGCGCTTCGATTGATATATTAAAAGAATCTGGGCACACATCTACTAAAACTGGTGTTAACTTTAATAAAGCAATAACTTCTACAGTTGCAGCAAAAGTAAAATCAGCTGTTATCACTTCATCACCTTCTTTTAATCCTAATCCCATCATAGCGATTTGTAAAGCATCAGTTCCATTTGCACATGGAATTACATGTTTTACTCCTAAATACTTTTCTAAATTTTCTTGAAAAGAATGAACTTGAGGTCCATTTACAAAAGCTGTAGTTTCTAAAACTTCTTGAATTGAAGCATTTACTTCATCTTTAATTCCTTCATATTGACTTTTCAAGTCAACCATTTGAATTTTTTTCATCCTAATATTCTTTAGTATCTTAAAGCCATATATACTGTTGTTCAAAAACTTAACACTACAAACAGCTAATTTTTCTGATTTTATTTATCTCTACAAAAATAATAAATTCTTAGCTCCAAAGCTTATTCTTTATTGAAAGAAACGTAATTTCGCTACATAAAGTTTTTAATATGTTTTTTATCTATAATATAATCACTTATATAGTCCAATTTGTTCTACAAATAGTTGCTCTATTTAATAAAAAAATCAGCCTTTTTATCAAGGGAAGAAAAGAGTCATTTTCCATATTAAAAGATAAAATAAATCCTAATGACAAAGTATTCTGGATACATGTTGCTTCGTTAGGAGAATATGAACAAGGGTTACCTATCATGGAAAAGCTAAAAGAAAAGTTTCCTACTCATAAAATTGTACTTACTTTTTTCTCCCCTTCTGGTTATGAAGTAAAAAAGAATAATGCCATTGCAGATGCTACTATATATCTACCTATGGATACAAATAAAAATGCCAAACATTTTTTACAGTTAGTACATCCTGAAAAGATATTTTTTGTAAAATATGAATATTGGCCAAACTATTTAAACCAAATAAAAAAGCATAAAATCCCTACCTATCTTGTATCTGGAATTTTACGACCAGACCAAGTTTTCTTTAAATCGTATGGATCGTTTTACAGAAAAGCTCTAGATGCATTTACCTATTTTTTTGTACAAAATCAAATTTCTAGAGATTTACTAAATAGCATAGGAAAAGAGAATGTGTCTATTGTAGGTGATACTAGATTTGATCGTGTAAGTCAGATACTAGAAAAAGACAATCAGCTTACATTCTTAGATGACTTTACTAATGATAAAACAGTAGATACAATCGTAATTGGGAGTTCCTGGCCAGAAGATGAAAAATTGATTGCAACCTATATTAATAGCCATAAAGAAAACAACGTAAAATATATTTTTGCACCACACAATATTAAAAAGGAACAAATTGATAATTTAGTTAACGCACTTAATGTACCAACAGTTTTACACTCACAACATACAAACAGTGATTTAAAAAACACTAAAGTGTACATTATAGATACTTATAGCTTATTGACTAAAGCTTATAGCTACGCTACAATTGCATATATAGGCGGTGGCTTTGGAAGTGGTATTCACAATATACTAGAAGCGGCAACTTATGGAGTACCTGTAATTATAGGACCTAATTATAAAAAATTCCAAGAAGCAAAAGATCTTATCTCATTAGGGGGTTGTATTGTCATTAAAAACCAAGAAGAATTAGACGCAAACTTTGATAGACTTTTAAAAAATAAGGCAAAATGTAAAGAGTTAGGAGCTATAAACAATGATTTTATTCTTAGAAATAAAAATGCAACTGACAAGATAATACAACATATATTTTAAAGTTAAAAAGGCAGTTAAACCTAGAGTTTATCTGCCTTTTTTATATGAATTAATAATTGTACTATACATGAACTTTTAAAATTAAAAGTCTATGGAATCAGGATTTTGTCCCGAACCACCAATATAAGGTAAATTATCGATAGCCACAACATCACTATCTTCAATGTTAAAATTAAAAATATTTAAGTTGTTTTTCATTCGTTCAATACTAGATGATTTAGGAATTGGCAGATGTCCTTTTTGTATTATCCATCTAAGGCATAATTGAGCTACTGATACATTATATTTTGCAGCAATCCTTTGTAACTCCATATTATCTAAAACATTCCCTCGTCCTAAAGGACTCCATGCTTCTACTAAGATATCTTCTTTTTCACAATAGTTAATGATATCCTCTTGTAGAAACCCAGGATGAAATTCTAATTGATTTACCATGGGTTTTATATCAGCAGTAGCAATTAAGGGTTCTAAATGATGTTTCTGAAAATTACTTATCCCGATTGCTCTTACGAGCCCTTTATTGTAGAGATACTCAAATGCCTTCCAAGTTTCAGAATTAATTTGCTGCCAATCTTCAAATTGATGAGCGGCTGCAGGCCAGTGTATCAAATATAAATCGATATAATCTACCTCTAAATTATTTAAAGAAATCTCAAAGGCTTTCAATGTTTGATCATAACCTCTGTCAGCATTCCAAAGTTTGGTAGTAAGAAAAATATCCTTTCTATCAATATCCGTTTCTGATAATGCTTTACCTATACTAACTTCATTTTTATAAAAATAAGCAGTATCTATATGTCTATACCCTACCTCTAAAGCTGTCAGCACTGTTTTCACTGTTTCATCTCCTTCTGCTAATTTCCAAGTTCCAAAACCAATTTTAGGAACTAGAACTCCATTACTCAGTTTATAATTCATCATTTTTTACCTATTTACTAATTACAAGAAAGGTACTAAAACTATAAATAACAGAACTAAAAAGTAGCTAATAATATCAAAATTTATAGCAATAATTCAAATTATGGTGACGACATAAATTTACAAGATGAGCTTTATCTTAAATAGTTTCAGAAATCTATGGTATCAAGAAATGGAAGAACTAGCCTCTAAGATTTTAAAAAATATAACCTTTTTACTACTCGTTTTAAGTTTTCGATAAACACTTTTAATTATCTAAGCGAAATAAAAAACACCTCACTTTTTTTAACCACAAAAAAACATATCTAATTAAAATACAACACCTTAGCTTAAAAATGATTTAATGAGTGAAAATTGGAGTGCTTGCTTAAGCCAGTATTCATAAGCATTAGAGCAAATTCCTTCAACACTTCTTCAACACTTCCCCTTGATTGCTCCATATAGAGGGCTATTTGTTGAAGGAATCTTAAAGAAGTGTTGACGCATTGTTGAAAAAATCATAGCTTCTATAGTAATAAAGGTATATACGGAATGAAATATTCCAAGAATCATTTTAGGCACTCCTCTTCAACAAGACTTTGAAATAATTAGATAAACTCATCTTGACTTTTTAGTATTCTGAAATTTCTATAACTCTTCTTCTTTATTTTACAAAAGTCAAGACAACCTCAAATAGCAAAACCTCAACAAAACAATAGTTCGACAAAAAGAGCAAATAAAAAACTACTTTACCCTTTAAGCTATAAATTGTATCTTGCCGCGAAATACAATTCTAACTAACACTTTTTATGAATTTAAAAATTAAACATTTATTTAAAGCGCTACTAGTTCTTGTTGCCTTGCCTATCTACGGTCAACAAGGAGGTATGTGGATTCCTTCTCTTTTAAAAGGAATGAATGAAACTGAGATGCAAAGTCTAGGGATGAAGATGTCTGTGCAAGATATTTATGATGTCAATAATTCTAGTATGAAGGATGCAGTACCTCATTTTAATGGAGGTTGTACTTCAGAAGTTATATCTCCACAAGGTTTATTATTAACAAACCACCACTGTGGTTACGGACAGATACAAGCGCATTCTTCTGTAGAAAATGATTATTTAGCAAATGGTTTTTGGGCAAAATCACAAGCAGAAGAATTACCTAACGATAATTTAGAAGTTACTTTTATAGTACGTATAGAAGATGTAACAAAAGATGTAATGTCTGGAATCAATCCAAAAGATTCTGAACAAGTAAAACAATCTAAAATTGCACAAAACATTGCAAAAACAGTAGCTAATTTCCCTAAAGAGAGTTACCAAGAGAATAAAATAAAATCTTTCTTTGAAGGAAACCAATATATCTTATTCGTAACAGAAACTTTTACTGATGTAAGACTAGTAGGTGCTCCACCATCTTCAATAGGAAAATTTGGATCTGATACTGATAACTGGGTTTGGCCACGTCACACAGGAGATTTTTCTTTATTCCGCATATATGCAAATAAAGATAACAAACCAGCTCTGTACTCAAAAGATAATGTACCATACCGTCCAAAATATTTCTTCCCTATTTCATTAGATGGAATATCTGAAGGAGATTTTACAATGGTATTTGGTTACCCAGGAAGAACTCAAGAATATCTACCATCTTTTGCAGTTGAGCAAATTGTAAATGATTTAAATCCAGTAAGAATTGGTGTACGTGACTCAGCATTAAAAATTATTGATGAATATATGCGTGCTGAGCAAAATATCAAGATTCAATATGCTTCTAAATATGCAAGTACAGCTAATTATTGGAAAAAATGGATTGGTGAAAGTCTTGGTTTAAAAAGAACAAATGCTGTAGAAGCAAAACAAGCTTTTGAAAAAGATTTTATTGAAAGAGCTAACAAAAATAAAAAGACCAAAGCTTATGCTGATATCTTGCCGCAATTCGAGAAATTATATAAAGAAATAACTCCGTATGCAGTTAGTAAAGACTTCTTTACAGAAGTAGCATTAAGAAATGCTGAATTACTTTCTTCTGCATGGAAAGTATTTGCTCTTGAAAAATCTTTTACTAATGCTACTTCTTTTGATAATAAAAAAGCTAGTATAATAAATAGCCAAGAGCGTTTTTATAAAAATTACAGCCCAAAAGTTGACGAAAAAGTATTTGAAGCTATAGTAAGTAAATATGCTAATGAAGCTCCAAAAGAATTCTTACCTTCAATCTTAAAAAATGCTGATATTCCAGCAATAACAAAAGAAATCTATAAAGAGAGTAAATTAACTTCTTTAGAAGGTTTAAAAGAACTTTTAAATGGAGATGCTAAACAAGTTCAACAGAATCTAAACAACGATAAAGGATATTTGTTTGCTAAAGCATTATTTGAAAACTACTTGCAAAATATTCTTCCTAAATACGAAGAATTAGATTTACAAATCACTGCATTGCAACGTACTTATATGAAAGCACAGTTAGATCTATATCCTGATGCTAGAATATTCCCTGATGCTAATAGTACTCTAAGAGTTACTTATGGAAAAGTTGATGGTTATTATCCAAAAGATGCAACATATTATGAGCCTGTTACTCATTTAGAGGGTATTATGGAAAAATATGTTCCAGGAGATTATGAATTTGATGTACCAGCAAAACTTGTAGAATTATATAATAATAAAGACTATGGTCAATATGCTGAAGATGGTAAATTACCTGTCAATTTTATAGCAACAAATCACACAACTGGTGGTAACTCAGGAAGTCCTGCAATAGATGCTCATGGTAATTTAATAGGCTTAAATTTTGACCGAGTTTGGGAAGGAACGATGAGCGATATTTATTACGATCCATCTATTTGTAGAAACATAATGGTCGATGCTAGATACATTTTATTCATCATAGATAAGTTTGCAGATGCAAAACATTTAATTGAAGAGATGAAATTAGTTCATCCTAAAAACAAATAAAAGCAAACATATTGATTTACTGATAATTACAATCAAATAAATTTGTAAAAAAAATAAATCAAAAAAAATTAATGGAATTAAAAAAGTTATATATTTGTCACGAATTAATAATTAACTTTTATAATTAATCAAGATGAAAAAAATCGCTTTAAGCATTGCTTTAGTAGCTATGATGGGAGTATCTTTCGTTTCTTGTAAAGAAACTGCAAAAGAACCAGCTCAAGAAGAAACAACAGTAGAAACTACAACTGAAGAAGTTGCTCCTGCAACTGAAGAAGTTAAAACTGAAGAAGTAACTGAAGAGACTACTACTGAAGAAGCTCCAGCAACTGAAGAAGTTAAAACTGAAGAAGCTGCTAAATAATTAGCAAAACTGTTCATAAAAACAAAAACCTCGCTAAGCGAGGTTTTTTTTATGTCTATAAGTCAATCATATTTTATTGCATACTTAATAGTTCTTCTAATAATTTACGCTCATTAGACAATCTCGGTACTTTATGTTGTCCTCCAAGTTTATTATTATTTTTCAACCAATCATAAAATAAGTTTTTTCTTGCTTTATGTAAAATCAAAGGATTTAAAGTCATATTATTTGTTCTTTTTGCCTCATAATCTGAATTTAAACTCTGCAAATTTTTATCTAAAACTTCTCCAAATTTAGCTAGATCCTCAGGAGCTTTAGTAAATTCGATAATCCATTCATGAGCACCTTTTTCTTTTCCATCCATAAAAATAGGAGCTACAGTATATTCAGCTACTTCAACATTAAAATCAGCAGAAGTTTTAGCAAGTGCTCTATCCGTATTTTCAATCATTAACTCTTCACCAAATACATTAATAAAATGTTTTGTACGACCAGTGATTTTAATCCTATACGGTAATAAACTTGTGAATCTAACTGTATCCCCAATTAAATAGCGCACTAATCCGGCATTCGTCGTAATGACAATCGCATAATTCTTACCTATCTCTACTTGTGATAATGGTATAATTTTTTGATTAGAAGTACCAAAAGTTTCCATTGGAATAAATTCGTAAAATATACCATAGTCAAGCATTAACAATAATTCATTACAATCATTTTGATCCTGAATAGCAAAGAACCCCTCCGAAGCATTATAAATTTCATAATATCTAAAATTATCACTAGGTAATAGCTTATGATATTGATCTCTATAAGGCTCAAAACTTACACCTCCATGAAAGTACACCTCAGCATTTGGCCATAATTCTAATAAATCATGTCTACCTGTTTCTTCTATAATTCTGTTGAATAGCACTAACATCCAAGAAGGAACTCCAGCAAAGCTGGTAACATTCTCATTTCTCACTTCATTAATAATAGCTTTCATTTTACTCTCCCACTCTGACATAAGAGATGTCTTATTACTAGGAGTGCTACTAAACTCAGCCCAAAAAGGCATATTATCAATTAGAATTGCAGACAAATCACCAAAGAAGGTATTATTGTTTTCATAGAGTTGCTTACTACCACCTAAACGTAAACTTTTACCAGTGAATAATTGTGAATTCTCATTGTTATTTAAGTAGAGGCATAATAAATCTTTAGCTGCTTTATAATGACAGTTTTCTAAAGCCTCATTACTAACAGGAATAAACTTACTTTTGGCATTAGTAGTACCACTTGATTTAGCAAACCAACGAATTGGTTCTGGCCAGAATATATTTGATTCTCCTAGGCGGGCTCTTTCTATATATGGTTCAAATTCTTCATATCTAAACAATGGAACTCTTTCTGCGAAAGTCTCATAATTTTTTATACTTCCATAATCGAACTCTTTTCCTAATAATGTTTTTTCATTATTCTTAATCAAACTGAAAAACAAATCATTTTGAACCTCATTAGGATATTTTCTAAACAAATCTATTTGGTGGATTCTCTTTTTTAGAATCCATGACGCAAAAGAATTAATAATTGTAAAAGCCATATATTTTGAATTAATCAAATATTCTTACTCTCTTATATGGAAAGTATAAAGTAGCAGACAAAAATGTTTTCGTATTTTTACTGCATATCCAAAAATAACAATTTTATTTATGCTATACGAAGGAGTTTTAAACAAAATGCAGACGGAATTTAACAGTCCTATCGAATACTACTTAGTATTTAAAAATAACTTTATTAATATTAATCAAATACTTGATCGAAAAATAAAAATAGACTTTATAGGTTATGAATGCTTAAACTGCGGTCAACATAAACAAATTTTTAGACAAGGAATGTGCAAAGAGTGCTTCTATAAAAGTGCTTCAGTAGGAGATTGGATAATGCGTCCTGAATTAAGTACTGCTCATTTAGGTATAGAAGATAGAGATTTAGAATATGAATCTAAAGTACAATTACAACCACATATCGTGTATTTAGCTGTTGCAAGTGACATTAAAGTTGGAGTAACAAGGAAAACACAAGTTCCTACAAGATGGATTGACCAAGGAGCTTCTAGAGCCATTGAAATAGTAGAAGTACCTAATCGCTATTTAGCAGGAATTACTGAGGTTGCATTAAAAGATAGTTTTACAGATAAAACGAACTGGAGACGAATGCTTCAAAATGAAATATTAGATATTAATCTAGAAGAAATACGTGATTCACTAAAAACTAAATTACCAGAGGAAGTTCAACCTTATTTTAATACAACTGATCCTAATCTATTTTCAATAGATTATCCTGTATTACAGTTTCCTGATAAAATAAAAAGCTTAAACCTAGAGAAGACCCCTTCCTTTGAAGGCAGACTTAAAGGAGTGAAAGGTCAATATTTAATATTTGAAGATAATACAGTATTTAATATTCGTACTTACGAAGGATATGTAGTTAGATTAGAAATTGAATAAGATCATAATTTGATATAATAAAAA
>NZ_BAEX01000079.1 GCF_000246945.1 Myroides injenensis M09-0166 | reverse complement strand
ATAATTATTGGTTTAATATCCTGTCTATTTTAACTCTTGTTCTTCGATCATATATCATTGCATGAGTCCAAATAATTCCTTTGGCATTTACCCAAGCAATAGCTTTATTTGTATCGTGTATATATTCAAGAAATAATCTTTTAAAATCATTCTCATAAAAGGTCATACTAAAATCGTCTTTTTTTACCCCCATTTTCTTCAAATTCTTTTATTTGGTCTGATAAATTTGTTTGATTTGGGTCTTGTGAATTGAGTTTTGCTTTTTCTTTATTTTGTTTTTAGGTTTTAGCAAATGTCACTCTATTACCATTAAAAACAAGCATAGGATTGATAAAGTATAAATTATCTGCTCTTCCTCTTGCTACTATTTCATTTTCAAGTAAAGAAGTTAATCCTATTCTTACACTTGTAGAACTTTTATACTGAGTATATTCTAAACATTCATCAGTTAAAAAAATAAATTCATCTTTATTCAGAATTAATTGATTTAAAATATATCCAAACACTTTTATAGCTTGAGGTTTTAAATCAAAAAAAGTGCTAAAATTAGACAAATAAAACTTAGCAAATTGGTATTCATCTACTTCTATTAGACGAATAAATTGAGTGTATCCTAATACTTTTCCACTATTAGGGTCATAAGCTTGTAATAAAGCTTATTGGTCAGTTTTTGTAGCTGTTTTGTATTACTTTACTATTTAATTCATTACATCAAATTATTATTACACAAAAGAGATAAAACTTTTTGTAGGATCGAGTATTCACTATTGAGTTTCTACCCAGCTATATAGATGTTCTAGTAATATCATAAAAGGTGTAATACCTCTATTTAGTTTGAAAATACTTATTATTTACACTATTTTTGGACGGTAGAACAAAACAAAACATTACAATGAAAAAATTATTGCTTTCAGCAACTATCTTGCTTGGACTTTCAACTTGTGCATTTGCTCAATCAACTCCTAAAAACAGTATAGGATTAAGATTTGGTGGGAATAGCGGTCTTGGAACTGAAATTTCTTACCAGCGTGAATTGACTCGTAACAATCGCTTAGAAATCGATTTAGGATGGAGAGATCACAATAACGTTGACGCATTTAAAGTAACTGGATTATACCAATGGGTATGGAATATCGAAGGTTCATTTAACTGGTTTGCTGGTGCTGGTGCTGGAGTTGGAACGTGGAATTACAGTGAATCTTTTGGAGGAAAAAGATATTCTGACAATGGTACTTTTGGACTATTAACAGGAACTGTTGGTGTTGAATATAATTTTGATATTCCACTGCAGATTGCTCTTGACCTTAGACCAGAAGTGTACCTTAATGACTCTTATAGAGATGGTATCCGCGCAGATTTAGGAATTGCAATTCGATACAGATTCTAAGTCAAACCCTACACCTGAAAGCGATTTATAATAATAAAAAGAGGTTGTCAAAATATAATTTTGACAACCTCTTCACTTTAAAAAAACATACATAGTGCGCTTAACTTCAATGATCGCACATAAAAAAACGAAATTAAATTTAATTGAATTCTAAGTTATTCTATTTTCAAATTAGTTTATATTTTAACCAACTACTTTTCACGAGTTTACAATATTCATCAAGCAGCTTACCGTTCACCGATATCAAGAAAAGTAAGCCACTATAATGAATAGCAATTCTAATTTATAGTATTGGGTTATTGTATTACAAAGCTCAAATCAAACCTTTATTTTGATTTGATTCTGCTCAAAGTTTCTTGTGAAATATTGAGATAAGAAGCAACAATTTTATTTGGTAATCTCCTTACAATAATTGGATCTTGACTTAGCAACTGTTTATAGCGTTCGCTAGCATCCATCGTCACCATTGCAAAATAACGACTGGTATTATTAACGTAAGCAAATTCCAAATACTTGCGATAGAACTTCTCCCATTTAGGGACATACTCTAGTAAATTATAAAAATCAGCATGTGTAATAGAATATACTTCACTTTCTTCTAATGCTTGTAAATATTCTGATGAAGCATCACCATTAATAAAGCTCATCAATGCAGTAGCAAATTGATTTTCAAATGCAAAATAACGTGTAGAGTCTTGTCCGGCTTCATTAATATAAAAAATTCGCAAACATCCTTTACATACAAAATAGAGTTTTTGAGTGTTTAAACCCGATGAACTTAGTTGTGTTCCCTTTGCTAATTTTTCATACTGAAAATGAGAAAGAATACGATCTAATTCTTCATCATTGACATCTATCCGATCTTGTATATAGGTTATTAATTGCTTCATCACAGCATTTTATTTTTCAGTTACAAAAGTACGGTAATATACTAAATCTGCTATTGTCAGCACAGACATTCTGTGCTCTTTTGCAAAAGCTAATACTTCTGGTAATCTAGCCATTGTACCATCGTCATTCATCAATTCGCACAAAACAGCTTGTGGTGGCAATCCAGCTAACTTCATTAACTCAATAGCCCCTTCTGTATGCCCATTGCGCTCAAGTACTCCCCCATTTTTTGCTCTTAGAGGGAAGATGTGCCCAGGACGTGCTAAATCACTTGGTTTTGCATTCTTATTACTAGCTGCACGTACAGTAGTTAATCTATCTGCGGCTGACAATCCCGTAGTTACCCCTTCTGCTGCCTCAATAGTCACAGTAAAAGGTGTTTGGAAACGGCTACTGTTCTCTTCTACCATATATGGTAATTCTAATTCATCTGCCTTATCATTTGTCAAACATAAACAAACAACACCACTACAATAGCGAATCATTAATGCCATATCTTGCTCAGACATTAAATGTGCTGAAAAAATAATATCTCCTTCATTTTCTCTATCTTGATCATCTAATAGTAGAACACCTTTTCCACTTTTGACAAAGCTTAAAGCTTGTTCTACTCTTTCTTGGCTATCCCAGCCAAATTGTTTTAAAGTATTTTCTAATTCTTTCATTGTATTTGTTTTGTGAGTCAAATGTCTTGTATATGATTACCTAAAACATTGACCTATGTCAATAAAATAAAAAGAGCACTATTTCATATTTGAATAGTATACAAATATGATTATCCAATTACTGATAAATAGCATCATTACACAAAGCCACTATACCTATTTACTGATAGGGTAAATAATGACCTAAAATTACCATTATTTGACATTTACAGTATACTGAAATTTGAGTAAAACCTAGTGATATCAAGGCTTAATAAGCATTATAGAACAGTTAGTAGGGTTTTTGTTCGGGCACGCTTCGGGAATTGTGCTGGTACGCATTGCAAAAACGGGGTAGTTCCCGAACAAGACTGCAACCGTCCTCGAACGACACTGGGATTGAATGCGAATTAGGAGCTAAAAAAATCAAAAAAAAAAGAAAATAGTATTTTCTTTTTTACAGTTATTTAGCGATAAGAATCACACTTTGATTTGTTTAATTGTATTTAAGCACATCAGTTAGAACACTGATTAACATTGCAAAGATACTGATCTTTAAATCGTTAATGATAGAAAACTATTGAATAATGCTAAAAAAAAATAAGGTCTATAGCGTTAACTATAGACCTTACTTTACATACACAACAAATAATATTATTTCACCTTAATCTTCGTGGTTTAACGTTTGTGAAATCTTATCTAAATTAAGACTATTTGCCATCGCTGAAAAAATCTCATAATAGGTACTCTTGTTATCGTACAATACTTCGTGTTGCCCACTCTCTACTACTCTACCTTTCTCCATCACGATAATATTATGAGCATCTATAATCTGAGAAATACTATGAGAAACTATGATTACGGTACGATTCTCCTTGATCGCATCTAAACTCTTTTTAATCTGCTCAGTAGCAATAGCATCTAAGCTCGCAGTAGGTTCATCCAAAAAGATGATTGCTGGATCCTTAAGAAACAAGCGCGCAATAGCAATACGCTGCTGCTGACCACCAGATAATAATCTCGCATCAGATTCATATCCTTGTGGTAAATCCATTATTTGCTCGTGGATATAAGCTTTCTTAGCAGCTAACTCCACTTCTTCAAAACTTGCCTCAGGATTTCCATAACGGATATTCTCTTCTATACTCCCCTGAAAAATATGATTCTTCTGTAGTACTAGCCCTATATGCTTACGCAATTCTTTAGTATCATAATCCGCTAAATCAATCCCATCTAAATAAATTTCACCTCGCGTCGGGGCATAAAACTTATCCAACAGATTAATCACAGTACTCTTACCTGCTCCACTTAATCCTACCAAGGCGGTAGTCTCATTTGGAACAATTGTCATTGACACCTCTTTAAGTGCCTGAGTACCGTTTGGATAATCAAACGAAACATTCTTAATCTCTATTTTACCCTTCACCTCATCTGGTATATATTTTCCAGTAGATTCTACTTCCTCATTAGCATCAATAATTTCAAAAAAAGTTTCTGAATAAATCATGGCATCATTCACATCATCATAGATACGGTGCAATTGTCGTATAGGCGCAGTAACATTATTAAATAATAAAACGTGAAACATAATTGCACCTACTGTCATTTCTCCTTTTAGTACAAAATAGGCTGTTAACAGTATAATAACCACTAAACCAAATTGCTCAATAAACCCCTTTACAGCATCAAACACAAAGCTCATTCTTCTAGTTTGTAATTGATTTTCTGTCATCTCAAATTGTATATCCTCATGACGTTTAGCTTCTAAGGGTTCTCTTACAAAGGATTTAATAACTGTTATTGAATTAATTAATGATATAATTCCATTATTCTTATTCTCACGAAAACTACGCATCTTACGTCTATATCCCTTTAACTTAGTAGCTTGTAACTGACTAACATAAAAATATAGCGGAATCATTGCAGTACTTACTACACCAACATAAACGTTAGCACTATAAATAAGTATCAATGCAACGATAGCATTCGCAAATAAAGGCAGTATATCGATAAAGAAATTTTGCACTAATCTAGTAATACTACTTATTCCCTGATCTATTCTCGTCTGTAGTTTTCCACTGTCATTATCATCTGATGTATAGAAAGCCATTCTATAAGTCAATATTTTATCAACTACTAATTGCGAAATATCCCTAGAAACGTAAATACGCAATTTTTCGCCATAAAACTTTTGACCAAATTGTATAAAAGCAAGTATTATCTCCTTTACAATTAAAATAATACTATAAATAATAAGCATTTTAAATCCCCAGTGAAGATCTAAAACTCCATTAACTACTTCTGTAAGTTCATCTACTATTCTGCGCAGGATAATTGCATTTACTTGAACAGCGAATGCTCCTACCGCGGTTAATATTAATGTGCCTACTATTAACCCTTTATAGGGTAATACAAAGGGCTTAATCTTCTTAATTACTCTAAACAAATTCATAGTACAAAGATAGATTAGTTCTAAATAAAAACATTTGATTTAAATCAATAAATTAAAATTACTAAAGTCACAATATGTCATTAAATAGCACTAAATTATTTAGAATATATAAAAACAAGTGTTAAGCATGTTTGATTTATATAAAAAAGAAAACTACTTTTGGCTTAAATATAACAATTGATTTTATGAAAAAAATTACTTTATCCCTTGTAGCAGCCCTAGCATTTGGATTTGCTGCCAACGCACAAACACCAGATATTAAGTTTGGAGCTAAAGGAGGATTAAACGTTTCTAACATTACAGACGCTGACTATACTTCGTCACGTACAAGTTTCCATATTGGAGTAGTTGCAGAAATCTTCATTAACGAAAAGTTCTCTATCCAGCCAGAAATTTTATACTCTGCACAAGGTTTTAAAATTGATAGATCTTTTTCTTTCATTGGAGAAAATACTAAAATAGATATGACATCTAAAATGGATTATATCAACATCCCAATTATGGCAAAATATTATGTATGGCAAGGGCTGAACATTCAATTAGGACCACAATTTGGATTTTTAACGTCAGCAAAAAATAAGATAAATGATTTTACTGTTGATGGACGTAACATAGAAGATTATATCAATGAAAATATGCCAAAAGATTTTAAAGATCAAATGAAGACTTTTGATTTTGGTTTAAATGTAGGAGCTGGATATGAATTACCTATTGGAGTATTTTTTGACGCACGCTACAACATAGGTCTTACTAACGTAGCTAAAAAAGAAGAAGGCGAAAAAGTAAAAGGAAAAAATGGAGTATTCCAATTATCTGTTGGATATAAATTCTAGGTATTAGATTCTAGTCAAAATAGAAAAGCTTGCAGTGATGCAAGCTTTTTTTATCCCTATTTTTATTGATTTCTTCAATAATTAGCGTTATCAGATAGCATTATGAGTATCAGTTTAATAAAAAAAACTTATATTTGTTAAAAATTAACAATCACTTTTATGAAAAAAATTACTTTATCAATTGTAGCTGCTCTAGCATTTGGATTTGCAGCTAATGCACAAACACCAGATGTGAAATTTGGAGCTAAAGCTGGTTTGAATATAGCAAATCTTACTGGATCAGATGCAAGTACTTCTTCTATTACAAGTTTTCATGTAGGAGCTGTAGCTGAAATCTTTATTAATGAGAAGTTTTCTGTTCAACCTGAACTTTTATATTCTGCGCAAGGAGCTGAAAGTAAATTTGACTTTGGTTTTGGATCAAAAAAACTTAAAATGAAGTTAGATTACATTAACATCCCTATTATGGCTAAATACTATGTTTGGGAAGGGTTAAATATTCAAGCAGGTCCACAACTTGGTTTTAATGTTAAAGGAAAAATTGAGGGAGAGGATATTAAAGACAACGTTAAAGGTTTTGATTTTGGCTTAAACTTTGGAGCTGGATATGAATTGCCAGTAGGAGTATTTTTTGACGCACGCTATAATGTAGGTCTTACAAATACGTTCAAAAAAGTTGAAGGAGAAGAAATAAAAGCTAAAAATGGAGTATTCCAAATATCAGTGGGATATAAATTCTAATTTTAGATTCTAATTAAAAATAGAAAAGCTTGCATCACTGCAAGCTTTTTGTTTTAAAATAAACCTTTATATTTTAAATATTCATATACCATTAATACTCCCGGTACTTGTATTTCTTCCTCTTTATATTCTTCCAGAGTGTAATACTGTATCCCTCCGATTTCATTAGAAGCTTTTAGTACTTCTTTTTCTAACTGATATAAATAACAGTCTTGCTCCATCATAATATTGAGTTTTTCACCATACGCTGGAGCAGCAATATGAGTGAGATAGAATAACCTATTTTCATCGAGACGAATGGACAACTCCTCTTCTATTTCACGAATAAGAGCTTCTTTACTATTCTCTCCACTATCAACTTTACCCCCTGGTAAGTACCATGCCTTTTTATTATTACTGTAGGTAAGTAGTAACTTGCCATTCTCAATTACTATTAATCCAGCAGTAGCTAAGGGGTTCCACTTTTCATCAACAACAGGTAGATAATAAATATTCATCATTCTACCAGGTACGCACGTAAGAATTTGGCGAATAACTTGCCCTCCTTGCTTTTCGTAATAACCATTAGAATTAGGATCAGCATAAACCTCTATATATCGACTCCCGCTCTGACGAGCATAATCTTTTACTCTATTCATTATTTGAGCACCATAGCCTTTCTTTATATGAGATGGTAATAGCCATAGATGATCAAGATGCATATAATCTTTCTTGTCTTTCACAGCAAAAAATCCAATATACTCCCCCTCGTTAAAGCATTTAAATATTTTAGTATTTGCAAAACTTTCTTCCGTTATTGTCAATTGATCTTTCCATTGTTCTATCAACGTATCTGAATAGCCCCAATATCGTTTTGAGGCAATAGCAGTTTGCGTTAATAATTCACAATCTAGCACAGAGGCTAGCTCAATTGTAATACTTTTCATTAGGCATATATTTTTACAAATCCAAAAATAACAATTCTATATTCATTTGTAGACATTCCTTAAATTTATGTACTTTAGTTTTCTTTTAATTTTCTACTATGATAATACGCACAGCTACTTATGAAGATTTACCTCAACTGCAATTGCTTTATCGCAAGCAATTTAAGGCAATGCATGACTATCAACCTTACTACTTTGCCGATGCTACTCCAGATAAATCATTTCTAGAAGAAGTTATAGAAAGAGAAGATTGGGAATTTATTATCGCAATAGATAATAATCAACTCATAGGAATGGTTGCTTTATTTATAGAAGAAACTCTACCTTATGAATGTTTTATACCTCATCGTTATCTAAACTTTGCAGATATTTTCGTAGAGGAAGAATACAGAAAAAAAGGAATAGGCAAACAACTGATTGATGCTGTAAAAAATTGGGCTAAGGACAAAAAAGTAGATTACATAGAACTTATTGTGTTAAAGCAGAACAGCAAAGCTTATGATTTATATCTAAAAGAAGAATTTGAACCTGTCCATACTGTAATGCGATATAAAATTTAAGTGCTATAAGATGATTAGAACATTTAAAAAGGAAGATTTACAGCAAATTAATAACTTGTATCATACGCTATTTACTAGCCTATCTAAGTTAAACCAGATTACATACAATCTACTTTTCAGAAAGAAGATTTCTTAGATAAAATTGTTAACCAACAAGATGGTTTCATAGGTTATCTCTATGAAGAAAATGATATTGTGAAAGGCTTTGCAATAGGACAAATGCAAACATCTCCTCCATACGATTGCTTTGTACCTTTAACTAATGGATATTTAATGGATATCGTAGTAAATGAAGATTATAGAGGGCAAGGTATTGGTAAACAATTAATAGAAACTATTAAAAATTGGGCAAGAGAGAATGGCGCTGACTATCTAGAGTTAAATGTTCTTGCGAAAAACACAAAAGCCTTTGAATTATACAAACGAGAAGAATTTGAGCCTTACTCCATTTCAATGCGCACAAAATTATAACACAGAAAGAACAAGCCAAAAGCTTGTTCTTTCTTTAGTTGTTTTATAAATTTTCAAAATGCTTTACAATAATATTTGCTGTTTCTTGCGGATGAGACACTAATCCACCATGCCCAGCACCTTGGACAGTTTGAACATTTATTCTGTTATCTATTTTATATAGTTCATCGATTACACCAGGATAAACTGGTATTGATTCACTACCCTTTATTGCAGTTATATGCCCTGTAAAATCTTTTAACTTTGCAGGTTTAATATTTAATCTTTCAGGATCATTTGCTTGATCTACCCATGTGCGGTAACTAGCTAACATAGTACTCCTAGCACGGTCGTCGAAGATATTCTTCCAACTGCCTTTACCAAAAGCTACATCTTCGATAAAGTGAATTGTTCCTAGTTCAATGTCTCCTTGCTCAAGCATCTCCTTTGCACTAGCCATTGCATCCTTTACTTCTTTACCTACTACCTTATACTCTTCATTATTTTTTAAAAGACCAAAAATAGGTGGTTCATATAATACAATACTTTCTGTCACCGCAGGATATTGATTAGCTAATTCTACTACTATATTAGCTCCATAAGAATGTCCTATAAAGTGAGCTTTCTCAAAGCCTAGTTGTTTTATAAGAAGCAAAGCATCATTAACATCTTGAGAAATTGTACCCTGCTCTTTATCAGGCGTTGAAGCACTATGTCCTCTGCGATCATAAAGAATAATAGGATTCTTTAACTCAGTGGCTACATAATTTGCTACTTCTTCCCATGAATGGTGGTCATCCCAGGAGCCATGTACAAATACAATTGGCGTACCTACTCCTTTCTTATATCTAACGGCTAATCCTCCATCTCCAATATCTACTAAATGAAGAGAGGTATTATCTTCAAAAGAATAAGTATTGGTAATTTCTTTATTTATTGAAATATTCTGACCATAACTTATATCAGTGAAAAGAAAAGCTCCTAAAGCTAAACCTATAACTAACCTTTTTAAACAAATAAGTCTATTATAATTCATTTTGTCTTATTTTAAATTACTAGTTAATAAAATACTTTATAAATAATACTATTACTATATCTTATATAATTCCCAATTAAATGAAGTCTCATGAAGTGCAAAAAAATGTGTTGGCAAGTATAGGCCCAATGTACTCAATGCTTTTTGTAAAGCTGTTGTAGTAGTTAGAATTTTGCTTTCTGTTTCTATTAATTCTCTATATACCTCATGTTCTGGATCGTAATAATAGATACTAATTCCTTTGTCAAATACAATAGCTACCTCTTCCTCTATATCACCTGCCCACATGCTGCAAGTATAATAAACTATTGGCGTATTAAACTTTTCATTCAAAAACTTTAGAAAACCAAATAGCTTGCACTGCTGTACAGAAAAGTCAAGAGAGAAAACTATAGGTTCAATATTTAACTCATCTACAAAGTCCCATTTCGTTTCTGTATATAAAGCATACTTCTCATAAAACTCATTATTTCTTGTATCATATCCCGTACGATACAAGGAAGGATTAATAACTAACATTCCTTCATCTGGTAATCCATGCTTAACGCCACTGGATTTATGGTTATCATCATTAAAGAAAACATCTCTTGTCCAATCACTTCTAATTCCATCCAAGTGATTAACAATAAATAACCCTTTCTTTAAATCTGCAATATCAGAAAGATATGTTATCACTTCAGGATTAACCTTCATGTATATTTGATCAGCACTCCAGCTCATTCTACCACTATTTTGTATCTTTAATACTCATTTTTGCAATGATATCTTTTTTATGTTTATCTCCCCATAGTTGTAATTGCTTAACTACATAAAGCATTTCACGTCCTCTATCTGTTAACTCATATTCTACTCTTAATGGCACTTCAGGATATACTTTTTTACTAAGTAGTCCTAATTTTTCTAATTCGCCTATTTGCTTAGTCAATACACGCTTTGGGGCTATAGATATAATTTGATGAAGTTCGCTTGGTCTTAATACTCCAGATTCTAACTCTAGTAATATCCAAACATTCCAACTTTTGGCAAGAATATCAATAGCAAGTCTCACGCTACAATTTTCATATTCTTCTTTGGATTTTATAGTAAACATATTATAAAGTTTTGATAAATAACAAAAGTAATATATTCAGCATCATATAGCGACAATTTTATCACTATATCATTAATTTATCACTAATTGACATGTATAAAAAGTCCTTTTAATTTTACATTAAAATAGTTCAACATGGAAACTCAATCACTAATAATAAAAGGAGCAAAAGAAAATAACCTTAAAAATATAGATATTGTTATTCCAAAGAATAAAATAACAGTTTTTACTGGCGTTTCAGGATCAGGCAAAAGCTCTTTGGTTTTTAAAACCATTGCAGCAGAATCACAACGGTTACTAAATGAAACATATAGTTCCTTTATTCAGCATCGTTTACCTCAATACAAAAAACCTAATGTAGATAGTATAGAAAACCTCAATGTCTCAATGATAATCGATCAAAAAAGACTTGTAGGAAATGCTAGATCAACAGTTGGAACAATGACTGACATTTATACACAACTGCGATTATTATTTTCACGAGTAGGACAACCATTTACAGGATATGCTTCTGATTTTTCTTTTAATAATCCGAAAGGAATGTGCCCTTATTGCCAAGGATTGGGTAAAACTACGATTATTGACATTGATGCTCTACTAGATAAAAATAAATCATTAAATGAGGGAGCCATTAAGTTTCCAACATTTGAACCAGAAGGTTGGAGATGGACAAGATATGTGTATTCTGGATTATTTGATAATGACAAAAAACTAAAAGACTATTCTGACGAAGAATGTTATAATTTATTATACCTAGATAATATTAAACTCCCTAATGCTGATAAGCGTTTTCCAAAGACTGGTGTATATGAAGGTATAATACCGCGATTTGAGAGAAGTTTTATAGAGAAAGAGTCAAAAGAAATTCAGGGTAAAAATGCCAAAAGATTTAAAGAAGTAACAAAAATATCTACTTGTAATCATTGCAATGGCAGTAGATTAAATGACACTGTACTAAAATGTAAAATCAATGGATATAATATAGCGGATTGCTGTCAATTAGAAATTGTAGAACTATTAAGTTTTATTAAAACGGTACATAATGAAACAGTTGTACCTTTACTATTACAACTACAAGATATATTACAATCATTAATAGACATAGGTCTAGGGTATCTAAATCTACACCGCGAAATATCCACTCTCTCTGGTGGTGAAGCACAGCGTCTTAAACTAGTGAGACATTTAAAAAGCAGTTTAACTGGTTTAATATATATTTTTGATGAACCAAGTGTAGGTCTTCATCCCCATGATGTTACTAAACTTAACAACATCTTTATTAATTTAAAAGAAAAAGGAAATACAGTACTAATTATAGAGCATGATCCAGATGTTATTGCAATTGCCGATAATATTGTAGATATAGGTCCTCATTCAGGCACTAATGGTGGTGAAATTTGCTATATGGGAGATTACAAAGGTTTAAAAGCATCCCATACATTGACTGGGCAATATCTCAGAAAAGAGAAAACATTAAAAAAGAGTAGTATTGATAAGCAAGCTAAATTTATCCATTTAAATAACCTTACTACTAATAATTTAAAAAACATTAATATTAGTATTCCTCTTCATTATTTAACTGCAATAACTGGTGTTGCGGGATCAGGTAAAAGCTCATTAACTAAGAATATCTTAAAGAGCCAAAATAATGTAGTGTATATAGATCAATCTCCTATACACAGTAGTTCGAGATCTAGTATTATGACGTATTTGAATATAGCAGAGAACATAAGAAAAGAAATAGCAAATGCCAATCATATTAGCCATAATTTACTTAATAATAACTCTACTGGAGGATGTCCATTATGTAAAGGAAAAGGTATTATAAAAACAGATTTAGCATTTATGGAAACTGTTGAAACAGTTTGTGAACAATGCAGTGGAACAGGATTTACAAAACAAGCATTATCCTATAGATATCTTGGTTACAATATTTCAGAGATCATGAGACTTACGATAGATCAAATAGTAAGTATATTTAAAAAATCAACTATAATTGAACCCTTACTATTAATGAAAAAAGTAGGTCTTTCCTATCTTTCACTAGGTAGAACATTAGATACACTTTCTGGAGGGGAATTACAAAGATTAAAATTAGCCAAAGAGCTTGAAAAAAGTGGGAATATATATCTGTTCGATGAACCTACTACAGGTTTACACGGGACGGATATAGAAAAGCTGATAAAGCTATTTAATCATTTAATAGCTGATAATAATACTGTAATTATCATTGAACACAACTTAGATGTAATAAGTCAATCAGATTGGATAATTGATTTAGGATTAGGTGGTGGTAGCGAAGGAGGAAGTATTATTTATCAAGGAGTATCAAACGAAGTTATTAATGACAAAAAATCATTAACAGGAAAGTGTCTAAAAGAATATATAAAACACTAAAGTAAAGAGGTTGGAACATTAGTTTAAAATGATCCAACCTCAACTCATAATTTGGTTTAATTGCCTAATCTAATTTCTCTATTTAATTGTAATTCCTCTATAAAAGATTGATCGTGACTAACAATTACTAAAGTACCGTTATAATTTAATAATGCCTGCGTAAGGTTATTCATTCCTTGTATATCTAAATTATTTGTAGGTTCATCTAATAATAAGACATCTATAGCTGGATATAAAACAGATAGACAACAAAGCGAAACTTTTAATTTCTCTCCCCCACTTAAACTTTCAATCTTATTGTTCCACAACTCCACAGGGATACCGTACTGAAATAATAAATTATTTAGCCTCTCAACAGTATATGAATCATTCTTAAAACGTAACAATTGTTCTGATACTGTAAGTTCCCCATTAATAAGAGAGTAAAATTGGTCTAGATACACTACCGTACAATCACGCTTCTCTAATATACCATTAGTCACGGTTAACTTCTGGAGTAATAAATTAAATATAGTAGATTTACCAGAACCATTAGCATCACTTAAAAGTACTCTATCTCCACTTTTAATTGTAAAACTCATGTTCTTCTCAAATACATTTTGTTTGCTATGCTCATATTTATAATTGATATCATTTGCAATCCACAGTACCTTATCATTTTGAAAAAGACTATTTGGAAAGCGTATATCTATTACCCTATTTGCTATTATCTGCTGTTTTAAAGCAGTTTTATCCCCTAGTAGATCATTTGCCTTTTGCTGAAGAATTTCTTTTGATTTAGCAGCACTATTTTCTGCTTTATTCTTTAGCGTATTAATCACAATTTTTGGTAATCCCGCTTTTTTTTCTTTCTTCTTATTTTGACTTTTTTCTTTTACCTGCTGCTTTATTAATTTTTCTCCTTCAACTTTTGCTTGCTTTATTTCTTTCGATAGATGATCTAATTTTTGCTCTAGACTAGCTTGCATGCCTTCTTTCTCCTGTTTATAAAAATCATAATTTCCTCCAAATTTTCTAATACCTATAGACGATAGTTCTAGAGTTGTCGTTTGTTGATTAAGTAAAGTTCTATCGTGGCTAACTACTAATACGGTTCCGTTGTATTTTTTTAGAAAGTCATAAAAAAGTTTGCGTGTAGCCCAATCCAAATGATTGGTAGGCTCATCCAATAACAATATAGATGCTTTACACAGCATTAGTGCTGCAAACTGTACTTTTGTTTGTTGTCCACCACTTAGAGTATGGTAGAATGTATCTAATGAGATATTATTTAATCCCCAATAATTTAAGGCTACCTTAATTTGCTCTTCTATATCCCAATCATCATTGAGAATATCAAAATACTTAGGATTACTAGAACCTTTTGTTATTTCATCTAAAGCTTCTAATTTTTGAGTTACACCTAGGATGTGCTTTATAGTGATATTATCTTTATAATGGTTATTCTGTTTTAGATAAAAGAAATCTCCATTTACCTTAATATCTCCCTGGTTATAAGATAATTCGCTTGCTATTAGTTTCAGTAAGGTACTTTTACCGGTACCATTATTACCTATTAGATTAACTTTCTCACCTGTATTTACAATGAGATTAAGATTGGAAAATAGTAAAGATTTATCAGGATGTTGATAAGATAAGTTTGTTATAACTATACTCATAGTCTAATTAATTGATGTGAATAATAATTATGTGGCCCGTACACCACTCCTCACGGTCAATGAATATTATATATACACGATTCTAAGTATTAGATAATCGATATGATTATCAATTTGATAATGATTTTAACCACTCACTAAGATTTCTCAATCTTCTATATGTTGGTTAACAAACCAACTATTACTTAGATGTATACATTCAGACTATATTTCGTTAATACTTCCGCAAAAGTATAAAGTTTATTTCAAATTATAAAATATTGGTGATCACTACAAATTTGAAATATTCAATAGCAATATTATATTTGCTCTCAATATCACAAAAAACATACAGAATGAATAATTTAACTAACCGTTATAGCACTTTAGCCTCTTGGGTTTACCATCTAGATAAACCTATTGGTAGAAGTTTTGGGGATATAGAATATTACTATGAAAGATTAAAAGATATCAAAGGTCCAATACTAGAAGCTGCTGTTGGCAATGGTCGTATTCTACTTCCTTTACTAGAAAAAGGTCTAAATGTATTTGGTTTTGATGCCTCTACTGAAATGCTAAATTACTGTAAAGAAGAATTAAGAAAACGATCTCTAAATACCACCTTACAATTAAAGCGTTTTGACGATTTTTCTTTTGAACAAAAATTTGAAGCTATTATTATTCCAGCTGGCTCATTTCAACTTATCACAGATGTCAATGAGGCTATTGAAGTTCTAAAGCGTTTTAAAAATGCACTAAATGAAGGAGGTAGATTAATTCTTGACTTATCTCCTTTGTCTGCATTAGCAGAACCAACAATGAATGCTAGACAGTGGAACATTGAGAAAGGACTCTTGACTCTAACTGAATCTAGAGTTGAGGTAGATTATATTAATCAAAAGACAATCTCTCAATTACGATATGAACATTGGACAAATGATGAGGGATTAATCCAAACAGAACTTGACTTATTTGCACTGCGTTTCTGGGGCGTAAAAGAATTTGAATTAGCATTAAAACTAGCTGGTTTTACAACTATTAGTTGCTCAAGTAACTATAAGTATGCACAAGCACTAGATAGCGAAACACATACTATTACATTTGAAGCGATCTAATCTATAATTCAATAATAGTTAAAACCCTCAAATAGATATTATTATCTACTGAGGGTTTCTTAATTATATTTATTTAAATCTGCCTATAACTGATATTCCACTTTTGACTTTATCTCCTAGCTTAGCTTCTATTATAGTATCTAGTGGTAATAATAAATCTACTCTAGAACCAAACTTTATAAATCCCATTTCTTTATTTTGTCTTGCGACTTCACCAACTTTTAAATAGTTTACAATACGATTAGCCAAAGCACCTGCTATTTGTTTTGCTAAGACTAATTTGCCATTTTCATGTTGATACACTACGGAATGACGTTCATTTTTAGTAGAAGATTTTGGATGCCAAGCTACTAAGTTTTTACCTTTGTGATATTTACTATAAATTACTTTCCCTTCTATAGGGTTTCTATTAACATGCACATTGAAAACACTCATGAAGACTGATACTTGAAGGCGTTTATCATTAAAGAACTCATCAGCCTCTACTTCTTCAATTACTACTACTTCCCCATCGCAAGGTGCTAAGATAAGATTATCATCCTCTATTAGTATTCTGTTTGGAATTCTAAAGAAACACACAATTATTATGGCAATAATTGTCGTTAAGCTTATTAGTAATCCACTTATAATTAAATAACTACTGAAATAGGTATAAACTACTGAATTTACAATTAACCATATTACTAAAGTTAATAATATAGTCTTTCTGCCTTCTTTATGTATCTTCATTCACTTCAAATTTAAATTTGCATTAATCTTACCTCAATGTTGGCTCTTTATTTTTGAGGTTCCTACTGGATTCGAACCAATCTATAGATTATTGCGTAATCTAGCCTATCCTCTCGGCCAAGGAACCTTGTTGTTACTTTATCAGACTTTAAAATAATGTTAACTATATAATACAAAATATTGAGGTTCCTACTGGATTCGAACCAATCTGTAGATTATACTACGTGT
>NZ_BAEX01000080.1 GCF_000246945.1 Myroides injenensis M09-0166 | reverse complement strand
ATAAATAGGTTAATTACATTAGCGTTTAATCATTTTTTTGATAGTGCTATTTTCAAATTTATAAATAGCTAAGCCCAAAATAACGATGAAAACTCCTCCGACTAGATAGTTTTCTCGGAAGGCATAAAAATAGATAAAAGATAAGAGTACGGATAGTCCCATATATCCTCCAATAGCCTTTTTATCGTAGGGAATTGGATAATATTTTTGTCCTAATAGATACGATATTAACATCATAGAACCATAGGCAATTAATGTCGCAATTGCTGATCCCATATATCCCCATACAGGAATTAATAGATAGTTAAATAGTAGCGTTAAGATAGCGCCAAGGATTGAAATATAAGCCCCTACCATTGTTTTATCTCTTAGTTTATACCATACAGATAGATTGGTATAAATCCCCATACATAAATTAGCTAGTATAATTAAAGGGACTACAATCATTGCATCCCAGTATGATTCATTACGTATAAATAAAACCTTTAAAACATCTGAAAATATAATTACTCCTAGCATAATAGCACTACCAAAAATAGCAAAGTACTTCGTAATGGTAGCGTATTTTGTAGGCGCATCTTCATTCTTTGCATAATTGAAGAAAAAAGGCTCAATTCCCAATGTATAGGCTTGGCGAAAGAGTACCATAAATAATCCCAATTTATAACATGCAGCATATTTTCCTACTTCAGATAGAGCTATGTCTGCTGGCAATAGCCTTTCTAATAATATTTTATCAAAACTCTCATTAATTGCAAATGCTAAACCTCCAATCATCACAGGAAAACTATAGCGCAACATTTCTCTTATTAGCTCTTTATTAATTGTGAATTTAATATAGAAATAATCTTTATAAAAGACTAAAAACGTAAATAAACTGGCAATTAAGTTCGCTATAAAAATATAAGATACTTGGTAGTTTTCAATGTAAATGGAGTGTATAAAGCCACTAGGGTATTTATTAGCTAATAGTGGTAAATAGTATAGAAAGAAAATATTCAGTATTGTATAGATACATACATTCGCTATGCGTATAGCACTATAGAACAATGGTCGTTGATCTGCTCTAAGTTTAGCAAAAGGAACAATAACTAATGCATCTAATACTAAAATCGCTAATACATACTGAAGAATATCTTTTGGAATATTCAATAAGCTTACCCAATAATCTAAAGTTACTAAGCCTAGTAGGGCAAAGATAAATGTGGTGAAACACAAAAATAAAAGACTGTTGTTGATTACTTCTTTTTTGTTTTCTCTCTTGTTGTAAAAACGAAAGAATGCAGTCTCCATTCCAAATGATAATATCACATTTAGGAACATCATTATTGAAAAGATAACGCTATACTGCCCATATGCGTCATTTTTCATTAAGTCAGTATGGAAAGGGACTAGAAAAAACCCTATGACTTTTGGGAAAACTGCAGCTAAACCATAAATAGCGGTTTGCTTAAAAATCTTTTTATATATACTCAAAGTAATTTAGATTTGAATAAGTCTACAAAATTAGAGTTTTCTACTTAGTTTCACTTACTTCTTCTTTGAATATGTTGTAATTAAAGAAAGAAGCAACCTCTTTTTTATTTAATACAAGTGTATCTAATGTGTCAGATATAGGAAATGAGATTGATGAAGTGTAGCCAAAAATTATAGTATCTTCAAGAATTTGGATGTCTTCAGGATAATTTAATACACCATCTTCCGTAATATCGTCAGCATAAGCTAATTTGTCTGAAATAATTTGTGATAAAGAAGTCCAATCTTTGATTAGCTCTTTTGCATTTATTTGTTTTCCAGTTTCTAAATCAAATAATAAACTTTTTTCTCCTTTGAAACCATGTGCACCACCAGCAAATGTATAATACTCCATGTTTAAAGCATATATTTCATTGTTTTGAAAAGTTGTGCTTACTTTTATTTTAGCTTTCCAAGGCAAATCTTCACCAGTGTATTTTTTTATAAAAGAGGTGTATGCTGTAATAAACGATGAAATTAAGTCGTCATAAGAAGAAGTATCACTTAAGTTCTCTTCAAATGAAGCAATTTCTGTTACTTCGTTTAATATCGTAGTATTTATAAGTGCTATAGCTGAGTTTTCTGGTGCAGTTATAATAGGTACTTCAATGCTTATTTCAGTACAATTATCTTCTACACAATTTTCGTCTACTTCTCCGTGAAATTCTCTTGTCTCAATTGTAATGGAATTACTCTTATCAGAGGTGTTTTTATCTTTACAATTTACCATACAAAGGGCAAGAACAGCTAGTAGATATATTTTTTTCATAGTCATCGATTTTATACAAAGCTATCGAAATTATTATGATTGTTATTGATTATCGATTAAGATTTCGCCCTAAGGCATTATACATTTGTAAGTAAAGTATTATATATATTAGAGCTGTTTTGTAGAAATTATATTTCAGAGCTGTAAATTATGGTGTTGTAGTGTATCTTTGAATTATATTATTCAGAATAAACTAGTGACGTAAAGAGGATAAGAATGTTGATTAAGACAGATGCAATAGTATTAAGCGCATTAAAATATCAAGAAAAAAGTTTGATAGTAAAATGCTTGACAAGAGAAGTGGGAGTACAAACTTTTTTTGTTAGAAATGCTTTTGCTAAAGGTAAGAATACTTCAAAGATTGCCTATTTTCAGCCCTTAACGATGCTTGATGTTGAGTTTACCTTTAAAAATAAAGGAGGGATGGAGTACTTTAAAGAAGTACGTGTTAATCATATTTACCAGAATATTTACTATGATTTTACAAAGAATAGTATAGCTATTTTTATTGGAGAGGTTTTACATCACGTATTAACAGAACAAGAGCAGGACCAACAATTTTATGAATTCTTAGAGGTTGCACTTCTTTGGTTTGATACACATGAAGAGACTGTTAATTTCCATCTAATATTATTGGTAGAGATAACGAAGTATTTTGGTTTCTATCCCAGTATTGATGAAGAGCAATCAAATTATTTTTTTAATTGGGTAGAGGGAGTATTTGTTGATGATTACTCAGAACAATGCTTTGATGGGGAGGCTACAGTCCTTTTAAAAAGATTATTGAAGTTGGGTTTTGATCAAGATCAAAGAGTTTTTACAGGTAAGGAGCGATCAATATTGTTAGATATGATGGTAAACTATTTTGAAGAACATTTAAGTTCATTTCGAAAACCAAAATCACTACATGTCTTAAAAGAAGTCTTCAATTAATAAAAAAGGAAAATCAAAATTGTAAAAGAGTTACTTTGTATTTTATCTTTTTCTGTACAGTAAAATTTGATTAAGTGTTACACTTTCTTTTTGTATTATTGTATTTTACTACTTAAAAATAAATTTTTTAAAGTTATTCCTACCAATTAATTAGCTGGTAATTAAAGGAAAATGTTTAAATTCGCGCAATTGATAAAAAAATATTATAGTTAATAACGATGAGCAATAAATTTACAGAATATAAGGGTCTTGATTTGTCAGCGGTAGCATCGGAGATGCTTGCTTTTTGGAAAGAACAATCAATATTCGAAAAAAGTATTAGCACAAGAGATGATAATAAGCCTTTTGTGTTTTTTGAAGGACCACCTTCAGCTAATGGTAAACCTGGTATTCACCACGTAATGGCTCGTGCAATTAAAGATATTTTTTGTCGCTATAAAACTCAAAAAGGATATCAAGTAAAACGTAAAGCTGGTTGGGATACACATGGATTGCCTGTAGAGCTTGGTACTGAGAAAGAATTAGGTATTACTAAAGAAGATATAGGTACAAAAATCACTGTAGAAGAGTATAACCAAGCGTGTAAACGTACGGTAATGCGTTATACAGATTTATGGAATGACCTTACTGAAAAGATGGGTTACTGGGTAGATATGAATGATCCATATGTTACTTATAAACCAAAATATATGGAATCTGTTTGGTGGTTATTAAAACAGATTTATGACAAGAATTTGTTGTATAAGGGATATACTATTCAGCCTTATTCGCCAAAAGCAGGAACTGGTTTGTCTTCTCACGAGATTAACCAACCAGGATGTTACAAGGATGTGACAGATACTACTATTGTAGCTCAATTTAAAACAATAGAAGCTACATTACCTGACTTCTTGAAAGGATATGGCGATATTGATATCTTAGCTTGGACGACTACGCCTTGGACATTACCATCAAATACTGCTTTGACAGTAGGTCCTAAAATTGATTATGTTTTAGTCAAGTCTTTTAATCAATATACACATGAACCAATTAATGTAGTTTTAGGAAAACCATTAGTTGGAAAACAGTTTGCTGGAAAATTCGTTGAAGTTTCCACAGAAGAGGAATTGAATGCTTATAAAGAAGGAGATAAAAAAATCCCTTATTTAGTAGTTAAAGATTTTAAAGGAGCTGATTTAGTTGGAATCAAGTATGAACAACTTCTTCCTTATACATTGCCTTATCAGAATCCTGAAAACGCATTTAGAGTAATTGCTGGAGATTTTGTTACTACTGAAGATGGTACTGGTATTGTACATACTGCACCTACATTTGGAGCAGACGATGCTAGAGTAGCAAAAGAGGCTACTCCAGAAGTACCTGCAATGTTAATATTGGATGCTGATGGAAATGCGGTGCCATTGGTAGATTTGCAAGGGCGCTTTGTTAAAGAAATGGGAGACTTAGCAGGGAAATATGTTAAGAATGAATATTATGATGACGGACAAGCACCTGAACGCTCTGTTGATGTTGAGATTGCTATTCGATTAAAAGAAGAGAATAAGGCATTTAAAGTTGAAAAATATGTTCACAGTTATCCACATTGTTGGAGAACGAACAAACCAGTATTATATTATCCATTAGATTCTTGGTTTATTAAGATAACAGAGGTGAAAGACCGTATGTTTGAATTAAACGAAGAGGTGAACTGGAAGCCAAAAGCAACTGGTGAAGGACGTTTTGGAAATTGGCTAAAGAATGCTAATGACTGGAACTTATCTAGATCTCGTTATTGGGGTATTCCATTGCCAATATGGAGAACTGAGGATAAAACAGAAGAACTTATTATTGGTTCGGTAGAAGAATTGGTAAATGAAATTGAAAAATCTCAACAAGCAGGTATTCAGAAAGGTAATCCTTTTGAAGGTTTTGTTGTAGGTGAAATGTCAGAAGAAAATTATGATAAAGTTGACTTACATAAAAATGTTGTTGATAGTATTGTATTAGTTTCTCCTTCAGGAAAACCAATGTATCGTGAATCAGATTTAATCGATGTGTGGTTTGACTCAGGATCTATGCCTTATGCACAATGGCATTATCCATTTGAAAATAAAGAATTAATAGATAATAATTTAGCTTACCCAGCTGATTTTATTGCAGAGGGAGTTGACCAGACTAGAGGATGGTTCTATACTCTTCATGCAATTGCAACATTAGTATTTGATACTAAAGCATATAAAAATGTTGTATCAAATGGATTAGTATTAGACAAAAATGGACTTAAAATGTCTAAGAGTTTAGGTAATACAGTTGATCCATTTGAAACATTAGCAGAACACGGACCTGATGCTACGCGTTGGTACATGATATCAAATGCCAACCCTTGGGATAACTTGAAGTTTGACCTAGATGGGATAACTGAGGTAAGAAGAAAATTCTTTGGAACATTGTACAATACTTATTCTTTCTTTGCGTTATACGCTAATATTGATGGGTTTAAGTATGAAGAGAAGGAAGTGCCTTTAGAAAATAGACCAGAGATTGATAGATGGATTTTATCAGAGTTAAATACTCTTGTAAAAAAGGTTGATGAGTTTTATGCAGAATATGAACCTACAAAAGCAGCTCGTGCTATTACTGATTTTGTTACAGAAAATTTAAGTAACTGGTATGTGCGTTTATGCAGAAGAAGATTTTGGAAGGGTGAATATGCTCAAGACAAGATAGCTGCCTATCAAACATTGTATACGTGTTTAATCACAGTTGCTAAGTTGGGATCTCCTATTGCTCCATTCTTTATGGATAAACTTTACAGAGACTTAACTTTGGCGACATCTACAGAAAACTTTGAGTCAGTACATTTGGCTGAGTTTCCAAAATACGATGAAGATTTAGTAGATGCAGGATTAGAAAGTAGAATGCACAAAGCTCAAATTATTTCTTCTTTAGTATTGTCATTGCGTAAGAAAGAAATGATTAAAGTGCGCCAACCATTACAGAGAGTGATGATTCCAATTTTGGATCAAAATCAAAAAGCAGAGATTGAAGCAGTTGCTGATTTGATTAAAGCTGAGGTTAATGTGAAGGATATAGAGCTATTAGATGATGCTTCTGGTATCTTAGTAAAACAAATCAAGCCTAACTTCAAAGCTTTAGGTCCTAGATTTGGAAAAGATATGGGATTGATTTCTAAAGAGATACAGGCTTTTAGTGCGGATCAGATAAATGAATTAGAGAAAAATGGAGAAATTACGCTAAATTTAACAGAAAAAAGTGTTATCTTAACATTGGCAGACGTGGAGATTACTTCTCAAGATATTGAAGGATGGTTAGTTGCTAATGATGGTGGAATTACAGTTGCATTAGATATTACTATAACTGATGAATTGCGTAAAGAGGGAATTGCACGTGAGTTAATTAATAGAATTCAAAACATTAGAAAGGATTCTGGGTTTGATGTGACAGATAAGATCAAGATTACTTTAGAAGAAAATAAAGAAATAAAAGAGGCTGTTTTAGCAAATGAAGATTATATAAAATCTGAAACATTAACTTCAGAGTTAAATTTTGTACCAGAGTTAAAAGAAGGTATTGAACTTGAATTTGATGAGCTTAAAACGCGAGTAATGGTTATTAAATAAAAGTAGTTATGAAAGAAGTAGGTGAAATTGTACGTTATTCTGATGCAGATTTAGCAGAGTTCAAAGAGCTTATTCAGGCTAAAATTGTGAAAGCGCAAGCAGATTTAGAATTAATTAAAAGCGCCTATATGAATGATTTGAACAATGGGACAGATGATACATCTCCAACGTTTAAAGCATTTGAAGAGGGAAGTGAAACAATGTCAAAAGAAGCAAACTCTCAGTTGGCTATTCGCCAAGAGAAGTTCATTCGTGACTTAAAGAATGCCTTAATACGTATTGAAAATAAAACGTATGGTATTTGTAAAGTAACGGGGAAATTAATTGACAAAGAACGCTTGAAATTAGTTCCACATGCGACAATGAGTATTGAAGCAAAAAATTTACAACGTTAATCTTTAATAAAATTGAAAACGCTCTCTTTAGAGCGTTTTTTTTATATCCTAAAATAATTTACATTTGTTGGGGTAAAAAATTGAAAATGTCATTAAAGAAAGCGAGCTTACTTGTTCTAGTTGTATTAATTCTAGATCAATGGTTGAAGATTTATATTAAAACTAATTTTTTGTTAGATGAGGATTATCCTGTATTCGATTGGTTTAAAATTCACTTTATAGAGAATGAAGGTATGGCATGGGGAGTTGTTCTTCCTGGCGAATATGGAAAGTTAGCCTTGACTGTTTTCAGAATTATAGCTGTATTTGGAATAGGATGGTGGTTACAAGATTCTGTAAAGAAGAAAGCATCTAATTTTTTAATAGTAGCGATCGCTCTGATATTGGCAGGTGCAGTAGGTAATATCATTGATTCTGTTTTCTACGGTGTAATCTTTGACGATAGTACTCATCAATTGGCTACATTGTTTTCGGACAAACCATACGGTAGTTGGTTTCATGGTAGGGTAGTGGATATGTTTTATTTCCCTATTTGGAAAGGATACTTACCAGATTGGTTACCTATATGGGGTGGAAAGTATTTTACTTTTTTTAATGCAATCTTCAATATAGCAGATGTTGCTATTTCAGTAGGAGTAGGTATTTTGATCGTATTTAATAAGAAAGTATTTAAGAAGTAATAAGATAGACTTCGATGTATATAAAATAAAAAGAGCCGAGTTATATTATAACTCGGCTCTTTTGTTAATTTAAATCTTTTAATATTTCTTGTACTGCTCTTTCTAGTTGAGGATCATTATTATTTAATCGATCTATGAAAGTGTTTTTGACATAAATATCTGGCGCTACACCTGTTTTTTCTAGGTTCTGTCCATCTAATGTATATGTACCCCAAGAAGGTAATCGATAAGAAGAACCATCTACTAGGCTTTTACCTGACGTGAATATAATCCAGCGATAAGTTTCTTGACCTATTATCTTTCCTAATTTTAGAGCTTTGAATCCTGCAGCTGTCATCTCCGCATCGCTTAAAGAAGATTCATTAATCAATAGGACGATTGGTTTACCACTTGGAGCAAAGTTACTTTGAATAGTGTATTCACCCTCTCTATATTTCCATTTTAGATATGGTCTTTGTGATAAGAAGTTTAATACTTTATCGTGCACATTTCCTCCTGTATTATAACGAAGATCAAGGATGACACCTTCTTTTTTATATTCTTGTTCTACCATATCTAGTAAGAAAGAATCTAGTTCTGGAGTAGTCATGTTTTTCATATAGCTATAAGCTATTCTGTTATCACTAAGCTTATTTACTAACTGTTTATTAGTATATATCCATTCATCGTATAAAAGCCCTTTAAAAGCGGAATTGCTTATTGGGTGAATCTTTGTATTAATTTCTTTTCCTTGTCTGTTAAATGTAAGCGTAAGCTCTTCCTGTTTGGTTGGGAAAGTGAAGTAGCTATCTCTATTTAGTGTTTTATCTATTTCTTTACCATTTACTTTAGTTAAGATATCTCCTTCTTTAATATCTATACCTTTTGTAAACGCAGGTGATTTTCGTAAGATTCTATCTACTTCATAGGGATTGTCTGCTTTGAATACAATACCAGTTTCTTGAGTATTATACGATAATTTTGTTTTTTCTTCATCTCCCATAGTATTAAAACCTAAATGAGAAGAACCAAGTTCACCAAGCATATCGTTTAATAAAATTCTTAAGCTATTTCTATTATTAATATTTGGTAAATATTGCGCAAAGTGCTCTTTTGTTTGTTGCCAGTTGATCCCATGAAAAGTCTCATCATAAAAGTTTTCTTCTACACCAGCCCAAGTTTCATAATACATCTGTGTAAACTCATCACTTAAGTTTTTTGAAAACGAATAATTAATAGCAATCTTTTCAGGTGTTCCTTTTGAAAGAGCTACTTTATAGATATTGCCTTGATTAAGAGCGTAAATTGTTTTATCTCTTAATACTAGATTATAACTACTTTTATCATCAACTTTTTCAGTAACAGGTTTTTTAAAATCTTCATAAATAGTACGATACAATGACATCTTACCATTCTCTTGATTTGAAGAATAATATACTATTTCTTTTTTGTCATCTTGAAAAACAGTAGGACTATATTGATTGCCAAAACGATCACTTACCAGTTCGATTCTATCTAATAATCCATCAGTGTTTATACTAATGGTTGTAGTTGTTGGCTGAATTGGTTTTTTGTTTTTCTTGTCCTTTTTGTCTTCTTTTTTCTCCTCTTTCTGTTCTACGAAAAGTTTGTCAAATTGATCAGAACGGAACGCATCAGCATACCAATCTAATGCCATGCGATAGATGTTAGGGTTCTGCATTCCCAGTGGATAAGAAGGATTAAAACGATCACTAGTAAAGTAAATGTATCTTCCGTTAGGCGACCATACAGGATTAGATTCTGAAACACCTGTATTTGTTAGGTTTAGAGTTTTATTGTTTTTGATATTGTAAACAAATATATCTTCTTCAAAATTTCTCTTTGCAGTGAATAGAACGTATTCATCATTTGGTGAAAAAGAAGGTGTGGAATTTTGGAATGCCCATATTTCATCTTTTACAATAGTGTTAGATTTAAAAGTAGTTAAATCTAATAAACGGATTTCATCTCTTCCGCTTAAATAAACAGCTTTAGATAAGTCGTTGCTTAATGTAATATCTCTATTATTTCTGTGCTCAGAAGTAATTTGCTGTACCTCTCCTTTTCCATCTGCAGCTCTCTTAAACCAGTTTTGATACCCTTCGAATGTCTGACTATATAATAAAGTCTTATTGTCTTTTAGCCATTTAACTTCCATTACTCGCTCTGCGCCATCAGATAACTTCTGTACAAACTTTCCTTCTATATCAGAAACGAATAAAACACCTCTACTTACAAACGCTATTTTTTTATTATCAGGAGAAATATCAAAATAACTTATTTTTCCCTCTACATTATAAGATTGCTCTTTATCAATAGCTTTATTCGCATTAACAGAAATATTTATTTCTTGCACTTCTTTAGTATTGACATCATAAGTAAATAATTGATAGTCTTTTTCAAAGATTACTTTTGAGCCATCAGCAGAAACATAGGGATTGCGGATAGAACTCTCAAAGTTTGTAAGAGCTACTTTCTTATTGTTTTCTAGCGTATATAAATTATAATTTCCATTATTTTCATCTGAGATAAAATAGATCTTACCATTTTTATCTACTGTAGGGTTGAAGTCTTTACCTATATAATCTGTGTAGTATTTAAACTCTTTAGTTTGTGGATTATACCCTAATATATCTGGGTTATTTTCTCCCTTATATCTTTTTCGAGTAGCTTGACTAGCACTTTCCATTGATGAGGTAAATAAATATTCTCCAGAGGGAGTCTCTACTAATCCATTTGTATTATTGAAGTAATTAGTAAACAGTGGAGCAGGGGTGCCTCCATTTACATCTACTTTGTAAGATCCGAAGTTATTATTAGCTGTTGAAGTGAAATAAATCGTATTGCTGTCCCAACTCCAGCTTTCCATTTCATCATTAGCTTGATGATAGGTTAATTGTTTGATTTCTCCACCAGTAAGAGGGGTAACGAATATATCTTTATTGCCATATTGGTTTGAGGTAAAGGCAAGCCATTTACCGTCAGGAGATACTCTTGGTTTAGATTCTTCACCGTCTAATGCAGTGATGCGAAGGGCTTCACCTCCCACAGAAGGAGCCTGCCATATATCTCCATCATAACTGAAATATGCTGTTTTTCCATCAGGACTTAAAGCAGGCGTTGAAATAAACTTCGTGTTTTTTTGTCCCCACGCAGTCGTGAGAAGACTTAGTGCCAGTAAAGTGATTGTGTTTTTTATCATTGGTTAATATTTTTATTAAACATAAAAATATTTTATAAAAAACACTAGTTTAAATATCAATAAAGTATAGAATTACTTGAAATGATATACTTTATTAGGGGTAATACAATAATCTAAGGGAATATCTACTTCTGATACATTTGTTATTTGTTCTTCTGGAGCAAAGAAACTTACACCCACTTTAATAGTATCAGGTTTGCATTTTGCTAAAAAGCGATCATAAAATCCTTTGCCATATCCTATTCGATTTCCTTTATTATCATAAGCTAATAATGGAATGAAGACAACGTCAATTTGTGTTTCTTTTATTTCAATACCATCCACTGGCTCTGGAATGCCATAGCTGTTTACTTTTATTGTGGTATTGTCAGTTAATAAATAATTTGCTAGGGTACCTTCTTTAAAGTCAGATTTTGATAATATGATATTTTTATCTCTTCCCGCTAATAGATGGAGAAGGTATTCTGTATTGATTTCTTTTTTATTAGCAATCGAAAGGAAAAGATGATAGTTAGTACCCTCCCAAATAGGTAATTTTAATGCTTGGTTAGCTATGTCTAAGCTTAAATTTTCAATATCATCTTCCGATAACTGATTGCGTAAGTCTTTATATTTTAATCTTAATTCTTCTTTTGTCATTATTATAAGTTTTTTGAAATATGGAATATTGCATCTCCTTGATAAGTTATAGGTGCATCATTTACATTTATAATATAACCGTCATTAGGTGCTTTCACTATTGAATTCTCACTTCCGTAAGGGTCAGATATTTCAGCTATTTTTTCACCTTTTTTCACGTAACTCCCTATTTTGATTTGATCGTGCAATAATCCTGATTTTTTTGCGCGTACCCAAACGGAACTTTTAATGATAATCATCTCTTGATCAGCAGGCACAACGTCAAATTGAGGTCTTAGCATATCAAAAGAAGCGAGAAAACGTTTAGTTCCTTCTACTCCCATAGTAGAAACTTCATTATTTATATCCATTGATTTACCTCCCTCAAATAATAGCATTTTAACTCCTCTCTTGCTACAAGCATTTCTAAATGAACCTGATATTTGACTGGAGTACAATAAGAAAGGTGGGTGGAAAATAGTAGCTAAATCTTCTAACTCTTTATTGTCAGGAGCTATTCTGATTTGAGGTGCGTTAAAGCGACTTTGACCCCCTGCGTGAAAGTCAATTGCATAATCCACATGGGGAATAATATATTTTAGTAGATGAAAGGCAAATCGGCCTGCTAATGACCCATTAGCACTACCCGGAAATACGCGATTCATATCTCTGCCGTCAGGAAATTCTCTCGTCTTATTGATGAATCCAAAGATATTAATTACGGGGATACATATAATTGTCCCTTTTTTAGGCACATTTATTTTTTTGTGAACTATCTGGCGAACAATATCTACTCCGTTTAATTCATCACCATGAAGTCCAGCAGATAATAATACTGTAGGACCATCTTCTAAAGCTCTAGATACAATTACTGGTATCTTTAGTTTTGTAGCAGTATGTAAACGAGCAATTTCTAAGTTTAACGTTTTTGTTTCTCCTGGAAGGATAGTTTCATCAAGTATTTTCATTCGCTAATTTTATTTTAGCGTGAAGATAATAAAAAGTTTTCTGCATCGCTTATAGTGAATCATGTTGATTTAAGACTGTAATACAAATGAGTTCTTTTTAGATTTGGGAGAGCATTAAACTTAGGTTATTTTTGTAGGACTGAATTTTTTATTCTTATGGAACCATCTTCTAGTTTAGCTTTACAAATACAGACTTTACCAAATCAGCCTGGAGTATATCAATATTACGATAAGGAGGGTAAGATTTTATATGTAGGTAAGGCAAAGAACCTTAAGAAAAGGGTTAGTTCTTATTTTAATAAAGTACACGACAATGCTAAGACAAATGTTTTAGTAAAAAAGATTTGTTCTATAAAACATATTGTCGTTCCTACGGAAACAGATGCGTTGCTTTTAGAAAACAACCTTATTAAGCAGTTACAGCCGCGCTATAATGTCTTGCTAAAAGATGATAAATCTTATCCATGGATATGTATTAAGAAAGAACCTTTCCCTAGAGTTTTTATGACTAGACGTATGGTGAAGGATGGATCTGAATATTTTGGTCCTTATACGAATATAAAAACCGTACACACGCTTCTGGATTTAATAAAAGAATTATTTGCACTTCGCACTTGTTCATTAGATTTAACGACAAGTAATATTAGAAGTGGAAAATTTAAAGTGTGTTTAGAATATCACATAGGCAATTGTGGTGGTCCTTGTCAAGAGTATGAAAGTGAAGCTCAATATTCCAAAAAAATAGTAGAGATACGAGATATTTTGAAGGGAAATTTCAAGGAAAGTTTGAAAGGCTTCAAGGATCATATGATGGAATTAGCAAGTGAGATGAGGTTTGAAGAAGCACAAAAAGTAAAAGAGAAAATAGATCTATTAGAAAACTATCAATCTAAATCTACTATTGTAAATCCAAAAATTAGCAATGTAGATGTGTTTTCGATTATATCAGATGAGTCGAGTGCTTTTGTCAACTTTTTGCAGGTTTCTTATGGGGCGATTATACGATCACATACTATGGAATTAAAAAAGAAACTAGATGAGACGGATGCCGAGTTATTAGAGTTAGCTATTGTGGAGTTGAGGGAACGCTTCCATTTAAATTCAAAGGAGATTATAGTTCCTATGGAAGTAGAGGTTGGTGCTGATATTCACGTAACTGTACCTAAACTTGGCGATAAAAAACGCTTATTAGACTTGTCAGAGCGAAATGCTAAGTATTATAGAGTTGATCAGTTAAAGCAAATCAAGATAGTTGATCCAGAACGCCATGTCAATCGAATAATGCAACAGATGATGAAAGATCTGCGCATGCACAAAGAACCCCGACATATTGAGTGTTTTGATAACTCTAACATTCAAGGGACTAATCCTGTTGCTGCTTGTGTAGTTTTTAAGGATGGTAAGCCGAGTAAGAAAGATTATCGACATTTTAATGTTAAGACTGTCGAGGGGCCTAATGACTATGACTCAATGGAGGAAATAGTTTACAGACGTTATAAAAGAGTACTAGAAGAAGGTCAGCCTCTTCCAGATTTGATTGTAATTGATGGTGGAAAAGGTCAGCTAGGTGTAGCTTTGAAAAGTTTGGAGAAGCTTGGCATTAGAGGTAAAGTGGCTATAATAAGTTTGGCAGAAAGATTAGAAGAGATTTTTTATCCTGGTGATAGTATTCCTATGTATTTAGATAAGCGTTCAGAAACGATGAAGGTAATTATCCATTTGCGTGATGAAGCTCACCGTTTCGGATTAACGTTTCATAGAAATCAGCGTAGTAAAAATGCAATTACTAGTATTTTAGACAATATTCCAGGCATTGGTGAAAAAACAAAAATGACGCTTATGAATCATTTTAAATCAGTGAAAAAAATTAGGGAAGCCCCTGAGAATGAAATAGAAAAAGTTATTGGAAAAGCAAAAACGAAACTGATTATCGAATATTTTAAAGTAAATTAGTGCAAAAAATAAAATAATTAAGATATGCGTAGATTTTTACTTGTTTTCTTTACAGTATTATGTGCTGCTTTAGGAAGTTATGCAGAAAATGATACCGTTCACAAGCCAAAAGTGGGATTAGTGATGAGTGGTGGTGGGGCAAAAGGATTAGCCCATATTGGTGTATTAAAAGTACTGGAAGAGCAAGGTGTTAAAATAGATTATATTGCAGGGACAAGTATGGGGGCTATAGTTGGAGGATTATATGCTTCTGGATATACTTCTTCTGAATTGGATTCCATTTTTAGTAGTATAGATGTATCAGCACTGATTAAGGATTATATTCCACGTATATCTAAATCTTTTTACGAAAAGAAGAACGATGAGATATATGCAATTAGTTTGCCTTTTGACAACTTTAAGATTGGATTTCCTAAAGCATTGTCTAGAGGAATGTACAACTATAATTTGATGAATACTTTACTCGCACATGTTCGCCATGTACGTGATTTCAGTGAATTGAATACACCCTTTTTATGTATTGCTACGGATTTAGAAACTGGTGAGGGCGTTGTCCTGAAAAAAGGTTATTTACCGCAAGCAATTTTAGCTAGTGGTGCTTTCCCTTCTTTATTTGCTCCTGTTTTAATTGATGATAAATATTTAATCGATGGAGGAGTTGTGAATAATTATCCGTTAGAAGAATTAAAGAAGATGGGGGCTGATATTATTATCGGAGTTGATGTTCAGGATGGGCTTAAATCGATAGATTCTATTAGCGGTGCTCCAGATCTTCTACTTCAGATATCTAATTATTCTACCATTAATCAAATGAAAGCAAAGAAACCACATACTGATATCTATATTAAACCTGATATCGTTGGCTATACAGTTGTGTCATTTGGTGATGGAGGAGCAATTATTGAGAAAGGAATTGAGGCTGCAAATAAAGTAATCGATCAATTAAAAACAATAGGCGGGGATTCTAATGTATTAAAAGAGCAGTATGTGCCAAAATATACAGATTCTATCTCTATTTCAGATATCAACATTAAAGGGCTAAATAATTATACTAGAAGATATGTACATGGTAAGTTGGGGTTTAAGCCAAATAGCAAGATATCATTTGATATGTTGAGCAACGGGATTACGCAGTTAAACGGTACTGAAAACTTTAGTAGTATTTCCTATATGTTTAATAAGGATGGAGATGAAGATGTACTCGATATGGAGTTAGTGGAGAATCCAGTAAAACGTTATTTAAAATTAGGGGTACACTATGATGATTTATACAAAGCAGCTGCTTTAGTAAATGTTACACAAAAGAATTTATTTACTAAGAGTGATGTTGCCTCTATAGATTTAGCATTAGGTGACAATGTTCGCTATAATTTTAATTATTTTATAGATAATGGTTTCTATTGGAGTGTTGGGATTAACTCTAAGTATAATCAGTTTAATAGAGAATTGCCTTATACAATGCTTATAGATGCTAGTGGGGGACAATTAGAATTAGAGAATGCTCCGTCTAAGTTTAGTGTAGATTACGGAGATTTAGAGAATAGATTGTATTTTCAGACTTTCTACCAACAGAAATATCTCTTGAGTGTAGGAGTTGAACATAAATTTTTAGATATACGTAGTAAAACACTTAGTTCGCCTGAATCACGTTTTGATAGAAGTCATTATTTAGGGGTGTTTGCTAATGTTACCGTAGATACTTATGATAATAAGTATTTCCCGCGTAAGGGGTTTTTGTTTAAAGGAGAGTATAGAAACTTTTTTTATTCTAGTGATTATCACGGTAATTTTACAAACTTTTCTACAATAACAGGGCAGATAGGTTATGCAAATAGAATTACAGATAAATTAAGTTTTGATGTCAAATCTAGGTTAGGTGCTATTGTAGGTACTTTACCTACATTAGGATTTGGGTATTTATTAGGAGGGTATGGTTTTGCAGATAGAGAGAATATTATTCCATTTTATGGATATGACTTATTAAGTATTGGTGGAGATTCTTTTATCGCAGGGACTATTCAATTCGATTATGAGATTTTTCCAAAGCACCATGTTAATTTAGCTGCTAATTATGCAAATGCTGGGGAAGACATCTTTGGAGATTCAAAATGGTTTACAAAGTCTAAGTATTCTGGATATTCTGTAGGATATGGAATGCAAAGTATGATTGGGCCATTAGAGGCTAAGTTTTCTTATTCGCCTGATACAGGTAAGACATATACTGTGTTCTCTGTAGGGTTCTGGTTCTAAAAACTATTTAATAATTATATAAAACAAGGCAAGGCTGCTTCATGATGAA
>NZ_BAEX01000081.1 GCF_000246945.1 Myroides injenensis M09-0166 | reverse complement strand
ACACGTAGTATTAGCTCGTTTTATCTTGATAAAACGAGCTATTATTTTTTTAATCATCTTATTTATTTTGAATAAGCTGTTTTTGTATAAATCTTGCGAAAAGCATTATTGACAGCTTGATGGATTACAGTAGAGTGTAGTTCATCTGGCAAGTAATCAAAGTATGATTTTATATGTTTGTTTTTTTGAACTAAATCATAAAGAGCTGACGCTTCATCGTGCATTTTGATGTATTCTTCACGATTCGGAGCTCCAATATAAACGTTTTTTGGTTGTTTTATTTTTTCAATAAGGCAAGCATGAGTCTTATCTAACAGTTTTTCACCTCCCCACCATAAACTTGGACTAATGATAATATAATTAGTAAAAAGATCTGGATGATAAAGTAGTGTGTAGGTAGAAAATAGTCCGGCAAGCGATTCTCCGATGACTGTTCTATTATCATTACCCTTATAATTTTTCTCTATATAGGGAATTAATTCGCCTTCTAGAAATGCTGCGTAAGCACCTGCACCTCCATATTCAGAAAACATATTCCTGTCGAAACCTTCTTCATCTAAAAAGTTTAGGTTATCCACTTTAGTTGTAAAGTCTCTTTTTCTGTTTGTGTTTTCAATACCAACAACTATGGAATTGGCAAATCGATCAATCCAAGGTTGAGTGTTAAATCTAACTAGTCCAACTAGGTGAATAAAATCCTCTTCAACTCCACCGTCTAGTATATAGACTACTGGATAAGTTATAGTATCATTTTTATTATAATCAGTAGGAAGATAGATATTAATAGTTCTATCCTCCTTTAGGATTTCTGAGTAAAGTAAATCGCTATTTCCTATAGTAATTGGCTTGCTTTTTAGCTGTCCAAAGCTCGTAATTGTGGTGAGTAATACAGTTAATGTATAAATAAGTGTTTCTCTCATGGTTTAAAGACAATTGTTATTTTGTTGTTTTTTTCAAAGTTAAACAAAGCTAGCAATGATCAACAGAATTAAAACTTTTTTATCTACTTTGTAATAACAAAAATAAAGCTCCCTTTATACACACATATTTATTTGTGATAAAGAGAGCTAATTGTCCGGTAAAGTAAAAAACTATAAATCAATTCAAATTAGTAGCGAGTAGAAATAAGAAGTATAAATAATTTATGCTTAAAATATTATTTTATGAGAAGTTCTTCAAATATTCTGTGAATTACAAGATTTAGATTTCTTTAAATATTTTGCTCAATACTAATTTGAAATGCTTTTAATTATTAAAAGTATAATTATGGTATAAGTTGAATTTCTTATATAACAACATTACATTTTCAAGTGTTAAATGGTTGTAATAAAATGACTTTAAAAGGAATTTAAAAAATAGTAGCAACAAAAACAACATGAAGAATTCCTATTAAAACACATCAATATTTCAACTAATAAAGATTAAAAGGCTAATAACGAAAATAAAACTAACACTTGAACAATATTTCACTTTATTATAATGCAACCATAATTATACTTTTTATTTATGGTAAAATTAGTTAGTTGCTATCTTTTTTGAAATACCGTGTATTAGGTATTTTTTTCTTTTTTTATATTGTCTTTTTTGGTGAAAGTTGAAGTCCCTTTGCAATTAATATTAAATTAATGTTAACCGTCAAATTAATAATTTGTATGAATTCTATTAAAATATTTGATTGATTAATTTTTTGTTTTATCGATATTTTATTATTTATATGATTGTTTTTTTAGAAGTAATAGTTTGATAATATTGTATTAATAAAGCTTTTTTGTTTATATCACATCTTTGTTGAAACGTAAATTTGACAAAAGTAAAAAAGGATGAAAACAAAAATTACTACATTTTTTATTTGTTTTGTTATTTGTTTAACTGGCCAGGTTAGTTTTTCGCAAATAACATCATCAAGTATTTCAGGAAAAGTTTTAGATGGAAGTGGCGAAACTTTGCCTGGAGCGACAATTGAAGTATATAATTCTTCTACAGGAACCCGTTATGCAACTTCTACTAATATGGATGGTCGATACACAATTGTTAATATGAATCCAGGAGGTCCTTATGCTATAGAGGTCAGTTTTATGGGGTTTCAGACTTTTATAGAAGAAAATGTTCGTCTAAGTTTAGGCTCTTCAGTTTATAATTTTGTATTAGAAGAAGAAACAAATAGCCTAGATGAAATTGTAGTTACTGCTAGAGGTAATAATAGAAACAAAGGAGTAGCCAATCGAATTGGAGAGGAACAATTAAAAGATATGCCTGCTATAAGTCGTAGTTTACAAGATTATACTCGTACAACTCCCCAAAGTAGTAATAATTCTTTTTTAGGAACCAATTACCGCTATAATAATGTAACCTTGGATGGGGCTATTAATAATGATGCTATTGGTTTTAGTCCCTCTTTAGGTGGGCAATCAAGTACTTCTGGACAACCAGGAAGTAGCACACGTACTAATCCTGTCTCTATTGATGCTATTCAAGATATACAAGTATACTTAGCGCCATACGATGTTAAAATTGGTAATTTTTTAGGAGGAAGTATAAATGCAGTTACTAGAAGTGGTACAAATGAAGTAGAAGGTTCTGTCTATGGTTTTGGACGTAATGCAGCAATAACTGGAAAAAATAAAGCAGGTGATAACAGTAAAATGCCTAGCTCTTTTCATGAGTATCAAACTGGTTTTCGACTTGGATTACCTATTATAAAAGATAAGTTATTCTTTTTTACGAACGAAGAGATTACAAGAAGACAAGACCCTATTATTTTGGCGGCAGGATCTAAGGATAATAAAATAATTACTGAAGATGAGGCCAAAAGTATTTCTGATTATTTCCAAAATAGATATGGATTAAATGCTGGAAGCTATGGGAATTATAACGTTAATTCACAATCTAATAAGTTTTTTAATCGCTTAGATTGGAATATTAATGAAAATCATCATTTAAGTTTACGCAATAATACGATTACTTCTAAAGCTACAAATTTGGAGCGTGATCAACAGAATTTTAGATTTGGAAGTATAGATTTTGAACAGATAAATAATCAGACATCTACAGTTTTAGAATTAAAAAATAGATTTGATAATGATATGTCAAATAGTCTTATTGTTGGTTATTCTAATGTTCATGATTATCGTAAACCTAGTACGAATGCAGAAATACCTCAAATAGAAATAGGTTCTCGCGGAGGTACAATTTTTTTAGGAACTGATCGTGAGGCTAGTATTTTTGATATGAAGCAAAAAACATGGGAGATTACTAATAATTTCACATGGATTAAAAATAATCACACTTTTACCATTGGAACTCATAACGAGTTTTATAAAATTACTTATGGTTTCGTAAATGCTTGGAATGGAAGGATTAATTATGCTAGTATTGATGACTTCTTAAATAATAGACCTAGTCGTGTTCGTACTAATTTTAACTATAAAGATAATACACGTAAGTATATCCAAAATAATCCACCTGCAGAGTTCCGAGTGAATATGTATAGTTTTTATGTACAAGATGATATTCAAATAGGGGATAAATTGAAGTTGAGTCCAGGTATCCGTTTTGATATTGCTTCTATGCCTGATAAACCAGCATTAAGTACTAAAACGACTGAAGCACCTGTAGATCCTAATTATGGACAAACTTACACTTATACTAAACCAAGAGATATTAATAATAAGTATTTAGGCAAAGTTCAGGTTTCACCAAGAATTGGTTTTTCATACGATGTTAAGGGAGATCAAAGTCTAGTTCTTCGAGGAGGAACGGGGGTATTTACTGGTAGAATTCCTTTTGCTTGGCTTGGTTATGCCTATTATAATAACGGAGATTCTTATGGCGCTTTCGATCAACGATATGACTACAAGAATAACAAACCAGCAGAGGGATCAGACCCTATTGCAGATGCGTTAACTGGTAATGGAGAGGCAGGCTATGTGGCTAATCAAGGAGTTGATGTTAATGATGCTAGTGGGAAGACGCAAGTTGATTTAATTGATAATAATTTTAAAATGCCACAGGTGTGGAGAAGTAGCCTAGCTATTGATTATAAAACTGATAATCAGTGGAGATTCAGTATAGAAGGAATTTATACAAGCGTAATTTATGATTTGAAATTCCAACATGTAAACTTAGCAGATAATGCTATATATATGCCTTATGATAAAGGGAAACAACAACCAATTTATATAGCTAAAAATGGTACGAGAGCAATAAATCCGAAATATACTAATGCTTATTTATTGACTAATACAAAGAAAGGATATAGATATAATATTACAGCACAAGTAGGAAAGAGCTTTCCTTTTGGTTTAGATTTTAATTTTGCTTATACATATGGGCAATCTAAAGATATTACTAATGGTATTCGTAATTCGATGGAGTCAAATTGGCAGCTGAACCAAGCTTTAAATCCAAATGAGCCAGGATTAGCTTATTCTAACTTTGATATTCGTCATAATTTCGTTGTAACTACTAATTATAGATATGATTGGAACCAAGACACTAAAAACGTAACAAATGTTTCTCTTTTCTTTAATGCAACTTCTGGATTACCATATACATTAGGAATGATAAGAAGTAATATTAATGGTTCTGCGCAACAACAAAGTTTATTGTATGTACCTAATAAAGGTGAAACGGCTTCTTTCTTTGCTGATACAGATAAAGGAAGAGCACAAGCAGCTGAATTTGATCAATATATAGATGGTGATTCTTATTTAAAGAAGAGAAGAGGTAAGTTCACAGAACGAAATGGTGCTAGAACACCATGGAATGTAAAAGCAGATATGCGAATTACTCATGATTTTAATTTCAATACTAAAAAAGGTAAAACTAATACAGTGACGTTTACTTATGATATTATTAATGTTACTAATTTATTGAATAAGAATTGGGGTATTCAATATTTTGCACCTAATACATATAATTCTACATCAAGTATGGGATTAAAATTAGAACAAGCAGGTACTGAGACTAGTAATCCAATTTATTCATTCAATAAAAATAATGTAACGGATTATTCAAAAGACTTTTTTGCTTCCCGTTGGCAAATGCAGTTTGGATTGAGATATTCATTTTAATAATAATTATCTTTTTGATTAAAACGCCTAGCACAAGTGCTAGGCGTTTTAATTTTTTAAGTTTCATTAGTTGTTTAATATTGATTTGAATACAAAAGGAATTTACGCGTTCATTGTATTACCTTTACAACTATAAAATAGATGTATATGACAAATTCTCTACGCGAACAACAAGATTCTTTATTTTGGAATTTAATAGCAGAATCTAATTCAAAAACTATTGAATGCTTAGGCAGATATGATGTTGAAAAACATACAGAAGAGTTGACAAAGTTACTTTCCCGTTTATCAAAAGAAGATATCATAGTTTTTGAAAAAATGGTACAAGAGAAATTACATGAACTATATAAAGCTTCTGTAGCTGAACTTTTTGTCATCATATCAAATGAAGTTTTTGCCAAAGATGGTGAAGAGGTAGAGTTTGAGGATTATGTTTCTGATGATGAGTTTATTTATTTTAGATGTTGGATTATATTACAAGGAAGAGAAGTATTTGAAAATGTAAAAAAAGATATTATGTTGTTTTCTAAATATGTAGATATTTTGAATATAAATGATTGGTGGGGAGAGAACTTACTCTATGTTGGAGATTGTGCTTATGAATTAAAAGAAGGAATCGAAGATTCTAGCGAAATAAGAGATAGTATATCAGAACTTTATCCAGAGGTAATTCATTATGACAGTTTAGAGCGTGAGATAGATAGAGAAATTTTCAGAAGTAAGATGTTATTTCGCCACTATAAAGATTTAATATCTTCAATATTAAAAGTTCGTAAACAGACATTTTAATAATTATAATACATAAAAAAAGTGCTTTTAGACATTCTAAAAGCACTTTTTATTTAATTTGTCATTTGTTTTTGCTCATGCTTGTTACGGATAAACTTCCAAGCAATTAGCGTAATTATAGGAACGATAATCCAGAATAGGTCAATTAGCAAAATATCATAATAATGATTTTTCCAACTTACCCAAATCCAGTTACCTGTAACTATTCCATTTGTAATTGGTACAATAAAACCAATTAAACTTCCGAAAAGTAAACAATCTCTATTCGTTTTATAAATACTTTTTCTTACTGTTAATAAGATTGAGATTGCTAACCAGGTATAGAAGTAAAAAGAGTAAATAAATGGCTGTCCTCCACTAGGATTCAGCTTTACTGCAATAAATGCTAGTGCTGTTACAGGATACTTCGACAGACATATTGCCATATAAATATTGGCTAACCAAAAGTTGAACTTTCGTTTGCGCTCTGGCACATTCTTTTTGTCTCTTGCTACAAGCCAGATCAGTACGCCTGATATAATTACTACACATCCCACAATACCTACCATAAAATAAACAATGCGGGTAGCATATCCACCAAACGAACCAAAGTGAAGTAGATATACTAAATCTGCAAATATATAGCTATATCCAGGACTAACGTTTGGATCATGAGGTTCTACAAATTCGCCAGTAGCAGGGAAGTAAGTAATTTCACCTCTACTAGTTAATCGTTTGTTATTAGAGACTTTCCCTGAAAAGGTAATACTCATACTTTCATCTCCATAATGTTGTATAGAGGTAGAAGTAATTATACCATTTTCCCATCTAGCTAATGTTTTTTCAGCATATTCATTGATGTTTACCTTTTGTTGTAATGGAATATTCTTGAATTCTACTTCTTGTTTGGCAGTTCTGAAACTACCTATATCTTCTTGGAATTTTTCGTTATTTCCCCCATATCCAATTGCTACAACTGCATTTGTAACTAAATAGTAATTTAATAAGAAGTAGGCTCCGGTAACAGCAAATACAAATTGAAAAGGGAAGGAAATTACCCCTAAAGCAGTGTGTAGGTCAGTCCATACCGTTTTAAATTTTTCCCATGGTCGGAAGATATAAAAGTTAGAGACTATTTTTTCCCAATGAATAAGTACTCCAGTTATTAAGGCAAATAAGAAAGCAAAAGAAACTAACCCCGCTATCAAATAACCAATAGGAAAACCAATATCAATATTAAAAATACCATTTACTGGTGCCAAGAAATGCAAACGATATAGGAATTCGCCTAAACCATATCCTTCAGAATATGATTTTGTTTCTTTAGTTACTGAATCGAATACACCGAATGTTCGTTCCTTAGCTTTAGGATTAGATAGTGTATCTTGCGCCACTGATATATTAAGACCTATCGATCTGGTACGCTCGTTTAATCTAAAAGATAGATTTCTACTATAAGCTCCATAATTTTGGTCAATAGAATCTATAATAATATTATAATCGATTGTATTAGTTGAAAAGTCTCCTTTGGGTGTATCATTTTGCCAGTTGTTAATTTCATTTTTAAAAAATGCAAACGAACCAGCAAAGAAAAACACATAGAGCACTACGGTAATGATAATTCCACTTATAGTGTGTAAGTGAAAGTACTTATTATAATTTCTAATATTCATAATTAAATTTTACTGCGCTTTTTTAAGTGTGAATTGGATGAATTAAATAGGGTAAATAAAAGAGTAAAGCTAACCCAGCATATAAAGCCCATATTTTGTATCCACTTTTTGCTAAAAAAGCAAGTATGAATAAGATAGCCCATAGTAAGTAGAAAGTTACATACATTGTAGTGAAAATGGGTTTGCTATCAAAAAAATACATGAAGAACATGTGAAAGGTGATGCTAAGAAAAAATCCTCCTATACAACCGGCAGTGATTTTTAAAAATCTTTGCCAAGGAGAAGTTTCTAAATGCTTCTTATTTGCAGGCATTATGCGAAAATTAAAGTTTCAACGATTAGACTTATGCCCAATAAACCAGCTACATAAGATGGTTTTGTTGGCAAAGTAGGGTAGATAACCATAATGGCTGGTCCAATAAACATGATGTAGATAAAAAAGGTTAAAGAGCCTACGCCTAAACCTTCGTACATAATCTCTCCGATTAGTGTTAGAGATAACAGACTGTAAGCAATTATACGTGCTGTCTGTTTATTATTTCTTATCCAATTGGTTAAGTTACATTGTTTGTCGAACTTAACTTTCCTAGAGGTATTGTATAGCATAAAAAAAGCTAATGCTACAATGGCGAAAAATATAGTGTACATCTTATTTGGATTAAGTAAAAACAAAAGTAATTATTATTTTATTGATATAATAAAGAAAAGTTAAAAAAAATGTTGTGTAATTAATTTCTGTGCTTAATTATACTGATATAGTATTATTATGAAGGTATAAGGAGATTGATCTACATTTTTTCAAATTAAGAGATACTCATTTCTTATTGAATAATTTACTAGTAGGAGTATATTATCAAGTAGACTATTTAGAAGGATGATTAAACTAAGTAATTATTGTTTTATCCAATCAATAGTAACTCGTATTTTTAATAATGAAGAAGCACTTAGTAAATGGTATGAATCTGTATTATTTGGTTTTTATCACGCCATTTCGATATAGATTTAATGCTTCTTGTAAAATTTCCATAATTGTATTGATAGGAAGGTCAGTATTAGCATTTATATTTAATGTTTTCATACGTTTTCTATTTCCCATTTCTAATAATGGGTGATCTATACGCAGTCCTTCTACTACTAATAGATAAGGTGTTTTAGGTTCTTTTGTCAAAGCGAGAAAGCAGAACATACGATTTTTATAACTAAAACATGGAGTTCCCCATTTTAACGATTCTGAAACATGTTCATCTAGCTTTAAAATAATACTTCGTAGTGCTTGTAAGCAACTTCTATTAGGTTCTTCTTGACGTAAATAGTATTGTTCTGTTTCTTTCATTTTGTTTGATTATAGCAGGGTAGATAGTCGATCAAGTACCTTGCAAGGTAATTTTTATTTCTTTGTCTATTCTACATTTATCAGTGTATTTATAACCTAAGACAATAAATTATTTTAAAGGACTGGAGATACCTGCTATATTAATATTTGTAGTAAAATTACCAAATAATAATAGTTATGTGTTAAGATTATTATCAATTTTAAGTAATCACTAAGTTTTGTTATAAAGAAAAAAAAACGCTATAGTAGTATTGTTTTTTTTGTCTCTTAAATTATATTTGCGTACATTTTATTTAATAATGTATGAGTGATTTTGAATTAAATCCATTTTATGAGTTAATTATAAACGATTTGGTAAATCGTAAATACTCAGTAGTTGATACTTTTTTTAGTCCAAAAGAAATTGAATTGCTTAGAGCTAATCTAAAGTTAAAAAGAGAATTGCAAAGCTTTAAAAAAGCAGCCATAGGTAATAATGATGGGCAGCAAATAGTAGAGGAGATTAGAGGAGATTCTATATTATGGCTAGATGAAGAGCATCCTGATGAAGTAGAACAAATGTACTTTGATCGCGTGAATGATTTTATTCAATATATGAATCGTACTTGTTATTTAGGATTACAAGGTGGAGAATTCCATTATGCATGTTATCCTAAGGGGACTTTTTATAAAAGACATTTAGACGTATTTCATACAGATACTCGTAGAACGCTATCTATGGTTTTGTACTTAAATGACGAAGATTGGACGCCAGCCTATGGGGGGCAACTTGCTTTATTTCTTAAGAATGAGCAAGGGGTTGAATATGAAGAGATTGTTCATGCATTACCAGGAAGATTAGTTATTTTTGATAGTAAAATAATTGAGCATGAAGTAAAATTAGTTAATCAGCCTCGTTATAGTATTACAGGATGGATTAAGACAAGATAGAATGTTTTTGTGAATTGATTTATTTAAAGTCTTGGTGTTGCCAAGACTTTTTTTTGATTTTTTTTAAAATGATAGAATTCATTAATTCTATAGATGAATAGCGTTAAGGAATATTTTTAAGCAACAGTACAATTCGTTTTCATCGAAGGGCGACAAATAATATTTTAAAAATCAGTATATTTGTCTTGTTATTCAGCGTTCTAGCTGATGTTTCTTACAAAAATTACACAAATCAAAGTCTGCATTTTTCTTCTAAATTGACTGTAAAAAAGTCAATTTACAATCCCCCTTTTGTCAAATTTTCAAGAATTTAATTCAGGTCTAATCCCAGTGCTGTTCGGGAACGGTGGTAGTATTGTTCGGGAAAATCCCCATTTTGCAATGCGTTGCAGAGCAATTCGCGCGCACTTCTCGCACAAAACTGCTGTTGAATTACCTAAAATGCTTGTTAAGCCTAGTAAATTCTGGGTTTTACTGAAAATGCATTTTGCAAAAAAGGTTAATAAATGTAGTTTTTGGTCATTATTTATCCTAGCAGTAAATAGGTATATTGGTTTTGCGTAGTGGGGAATGTTAGGTGAAATAAAACGATATGTTTTTGTATACTATTCAAATATGAAATAGATAGTTAAGATGTCAGTTTTCTAAATAGTATAGATTTACTTTAAAAAAATATTGGTCATTGAAAACTAGTAATTGTTTAATTCTTACAACTAAATTTTAATTACTTAATTTTGCTATTATTCCAATTAGTATAATAATTCAAGTATGTTTGATTTTAGATTAAAAGTTTTTTATGTTGTAGCACAGCGTGGTAGTTTTACAAAGGCAGCAAAAGAATTGCTTATTTCTCAGCCAGCAGTTACTAAACATATTCAAGAGATTGAATCTCATTATCAAACGAAGTTGTTCCTTAGGAATGGCATGAAGATTAACTTGACAGAAGCGGGGGAATTATTATATCACTATGCTGAAGAGATTTTTTCTATTTATCGAAATCTAGATTTTGATATACATACGCTAAATGCTAAGATGGAGGGTAATCTGAATATAGCAGCGAGCACTACAATTTCTCAGTATGTATTGCCTCCAATGTTAGCTGAATTTAGAAAGAAAGTCGGAGATATTCACGTAGAGTTGTTTTCAGATAATACAGCTGTTGTTGAAAACTCTTTGTTGAGCAAGAAAATAGATGTTGGACTTGTGGAAGGAAATAGTAAAAATCCTCAGATTAAATATATTGATTTTATTGAGGATGAGATTGTTTTAGTTTGTAGGGCTGGAAATCCATTGATACACTCAGGGGTAATAAAGCCACAAGAGCTATTAAACTTGTCTTTTCTTCTTAGAGAGGTTGGCTCTGGTACATTAGATGTGATAGAGAGTAGTCTTAATGAGATAGGGATGTCACTTTCTATGTTAAAGAATGAAATGAATTTCTCTAGCACAGAAAGTATTAAAATGTATTTGATGCATTCTAATAGTTTTGCTTTTTTATCGATTCACGCTATTTTAAAGGAATTGAAGTACAATGAATTACAGGTAGTAGAGATAGAAGGTCTTGATATTCGACGTTATTTTAGTATTATTCAGCGACAAGGGCAGGAGAGTGCCTTAGTAGAATTCTTTATTCGATTTGCTCAGACCTATAATTTAAAGTTATAAGTCATAACAATTATGTATTTACTTTTGTAATCTTCTTGAGAGACATTTGCATTGTAAAATAAAGCAAGATGTCAATTAATAACTATACTACAAAACGATCTGCAAAGGCAATACTTATCTTAGGAGCTATTTTAAGTTTATTTCCTTTTGTTTCTTCTGCAACAGCATTAATTCTTGGGATTGTATATGCGCAAATATTTGATAATCCTTATTCAAAACAAAGTAAAAAAGCAACGGGCTTGCTGTTGAAACTAGCTGTTATTGGACTAGGATTTGGTATGAATATCTATAGTGCTATATCTGCGGGGAAAGATGGTTTCATTTTGACGATATTCTCTATTTTCTTGACTTTAACATTGGGTTTTTTACTTGGGAAGTTCTTAAAGATAGATAAGAAAATATCCTATCTCATTTCATCAGGAACTGCGATATGTGGAGGTAGTGCAATAGCTGCTGTATCTCCGGTAATTAAAGCAGATGAGAAGCAGATATCTGTTGCCTTGGGAATTGTGTTTATCTTAAATTCTATAGCACTTTTGATTTTTCCGCCTATAGGTCACGCTTTAGGATTGAGTCAAGTAGATTTTGGACTATGGTCAGCAATTGCGATTCACGATACGAGCTCTGTGGTAGGTGCGGCAGCAAAATATGGAGATCAGGCGCTGGAAGTAGCTACTACAGTAAAATTAGCTAGAGCATTATGGGTAATTCCTGTTGCTTTTCTATCTACCCTATTATTTAAGAATAAAGGCGGAAAAGTGAAGTTGCCTTATTTTATAGGTTTATTTGTTTTGGCAATGTTAGCGAACTCTTATTTACCTTTTATACAAATTATTAGTCCTTACGTTGTTGAGGTATCTAAAGCAGCTCTTACTTTGACGCTATTTTTAATCGGTACATCACTTTCATATCGAACTGTAAAATCAGTTGGATTTAAGCCACTATTAGAGGGAATAGGTTTGTGGATATTTATCTCTGTAACTTCACTATTATATATAATGTATGTCAATTAGTTTTATAAAGCTATAAATATTGCAGTAATTGTATGCTTTGCATATCTATTGTTAAAATACGAGTGATGTGCTCTTAAAATAGAAAAGCCAGCTTTTTATTAGCTGGCTTTTTATTATTTTTAATCTGATTTATTTATACTTGAATAACACCTAGGTTAAAAGGTTTCTCAATAGGAGCGTGGTTAGCTGCCTCAATTCCCATAGATATCCATGTTCTAGTATCTAGTGGATCGATAATAGCATCCGTCCACAATCTAGCTGCCGCGTAATAAGGCGAAACTTGATTGTCATATTTTGCTTTTATTTTTTCAAATAGCTCTTGTTCTTTTTCAGCAGTAAGTTCTTCTCCTTTTGCTTTTAGCGAAGATGCCTCAATTTGTAAAAGTACTTTAGCTGCTTGAGCTCCTCCCATTACTGCTAGTTCAGCACTTGGCCAAGCAAATATTAGGCGAGGGTCATAAGCTTTTCCACACATAGCATAGTTTCCTGCTCCATAAGAGTTCCCAACAACTACTGTAAATTTAGGTACAACAGAATTAGCTACGGCATTTACCATTTTAGCACCGTCTTTAATAATACCTCCGTGTTCTGATTTTGAACCTACCATAAAGCCTGTCACATCTTGTAAGAATACTAATGGAATTTTCTTTTGGTTACAATTGGCAATAAAACGGGTTGCTTTATCTGCTGAATCGGAGTAGATCACTCCACCAAACTGCATTTCCCCTTTTTTAGTTTTCACTACTTTACGCTGGTTAGCCACTATACCTACTGCCCAACCATCGATGCGAGCATAGCCAGTAATAATGGTTTGACCATATCCTTCTTTGTATTCTTCAAACTCAGAATTATCTACCAAGCGTTTGATGATTTCCATCATATCGTATTGTTCATTACGCGCTTTTGGTAAGATACCATATATATCATCTTGATTAAGAGCTGGTTTTACTGTTTTGATGCGGCTGAAACCAGCTTTTTCGAAATCACCTATTTTGTCAACGATATTTTTAATTTTATCTAGAGCATCTTTGTCATCTTTAGCTTTGTAATCAGTTACACCTGATATTTCACAATGTGTTGTAGCTCCACCTAAAGTTTCATTGTCAATGCTTTCACCAATGGCAGCTTTTACAAGGTAGCTTCCTGCAAGAAAGATACTTCCTGTTTTGTCAACGATAAGTGCCTCATCACTCATAATAGGAAGATAAGCACCACCAGCCACACAACTTCCCATAACAGCGGCTATTTGAGTAATTCCCATACTGCTCATAATAGCATTGTTTCTGAAAATACGACCAAAGTGTTCTTTATCTGGGAATATTTCGTCTTGTAAAGGCAAATAAACACCCGCGCTATCCACTAAATATATAATAGGAAGCTTATTTTCGATAGCAATTTCTTGTGCTCTAAGATTTTTTTTACCAGTTATAGGGAACCAAGCACCAGCTTTTACAGTAGCGTCGTTTGCTACTACTATACATTGTTTACCTTTGATATAACCTATTTTTACAACCACACCACCTGAAGGACATCCACCGTGTTCTTCATACATTCCATCTCCTACAAAAGCACCAATTTCAATACTTTTTGTGTTGTCGTCAAGCAGGTAATCAATTCGCTCTCTAGCTGTTAGTTTGCCTTGTTCGTGAAGTTTAGCAATTCTTTTCTCACCACCACCAAGTTTTACTTTGACTAATTTTCGTTTTAAATCAGAAAGTAAAAGTTTGTTGTGGTCTTCGTTTTTATTGAAGTTTAAATCCATAGTTTTATTTGGTTATTTCGTGTTTGCTATTGTGTTTGTGCTAAAATACAAAATTAAAAAACATATGAAAGAAGCATCATATATATTTGATTTGCCAAAAAATTAACGTTGAGGAAACATTAGAATAATTTTAAAACTCTATTTTTGCGCTGTTTTATTTACACATTTCATTATAATGTCATTAAATAGTATTTTCCAGTTTTTAGTGCCAAAAGATAAAGTATTTTATCCTTTATTTGAAAAGGCAGCAACGAAGATTAAAACTCTTTCGCAAACGTTAAACGATGCAGTAAATGCACCAGCAAAAGAAAGAGAAAAATTATTAAAAGACGTAGAAGTCCTAAAACAAGAGATTGAGGTTATTGCTCAAACTACTCGTGTTGAATTAGGAAAAAACTTCATTACACCTTTTGATAGAGAAGATATTCACAATCTTATCACTGCAGTTGATGATGTAGCTGATAATTTATCTGATGCAGCTTCTCGTATGCGCCTATATCAAATCGATAAGATTACTAAACCTTTGCGCAAATTAACTGAAGCTAACTTAGAAGCTTGTAGCGAAGTATCTAGAGGTCTTTTAGAATTAAAAGACATGAAAAACTTAGATAAATTAGCTGAAGTTTGTAAAAATATCTCAAGATTAGAGCGTAAAGCTGATAAAGTTTTTGACAAAGCAGTAGCTGATATCTTTGAGAATGAAAACAACGCTATAGAAATAATTAAGTACAAAGAGGTTATGGTTGCACTTGAAACAGCTACAGATAGTTGTAGAGATGTTGCAAACGTGCTAGAAACGATAACTGTTAAATACGCTTAATTAATAAGGTTAGATACTTATGGAATTTATCTCAGAGATGTTAAGTAATCAAGCCGGTATAATGTTAATCATTATTATCTTACTTGCATTAGGCTTTGATTATATTAACGGATTTCACGATGCAGCCAATTCTATTGCTACAATTGTAACAACGCGTGTACTTACACCTACACAAGCTGTTATTTGGGCAGCTGCATTTAACTTCGCTGCTTATTTTATTTCTCTTTATATTATTGGGGAGTTTAAGATTGGTAATACAATTGCTAAGTCGGTCAATGAAAGCTCTATTACGTTAGAGGTTATTTTTGCTGGATTAGTTGCAGCAATTATTTGGAACCTTATTACATGGAAGTTGGGTATTCCTTCTTCTTCTTCTCATACTTTAATCGGTGGATTTATTGGTGCTGCTGTGGCAGGTGCGGGTGGATTCATGAGTAATGGTGAAGACGTAATAGTTTATGCTAAAGTAATCCCTATTTTCTTATTTATATTTGGTGCACCAATACTGGGTATGATACTGGCTTATTTTATAACCGTCGCCATTTTATGGATATGCAGAAAGCGCAATCCACACAAATGTGAAGTATGGTTTAAACGCTTACAGTTGGTATCTTCTGCATTGTTCTCTTTAGGACATGGTGGTAATGATGCTCAAAAGGTAATGGGTATTATTGGAGCAGCGGTTATTTTTTATCACATGAAGGTAGATATGGATCCAGCTTATTTAGCTGATGGAGTAGATACATTTCAAGTGTTTGTATCACATTGGTGGTGGGTACCATTAGCTTCCTTTATATTTATCGGTCTAGGTACATTATCAGGTGGATGGAAGATTGTAAAAACAATGGGGTCTAAGATTACTAAAGTGACTCCATTAGAGGGGGTAGCGGCAGAAACAGCGGGTGCAGTAGCACTTTATGTTACAGAACACTTAGGTATTCCAGTTTCTACAACCCATACAATTGCAGGTTCTATTATCGGGGTAGGAGTTACTAAACGTATCTCAGCTGTTAGATGGGGAATTACAATTAATTTGCTTTGGGCATGGGTATTAACAATACCTGTTTCAGCAATTATAGCAATGGTTGTATATTATATTATTACCATTTTTGTATAGTAAAAAAAGTACATATATATCATATAAAAG
>NZ_BAEX01000082.1 GCF_000246945.1 Myroides injenensis M09-0166 | reverse complement strand
GAAGCTGTCGAAATTGAATATTGCAACCTAACGGAGGAAGATGAAACAAGAGCACAAGCGGAAGGAAAAATTGAGGTTATAAACCTAAAGTCAGTCAAAGAAAATATAGCGCAAGAAGCAAACTGCTCTGTTGCTAATATAAAAATCATAAGTGCAAAAAAAAATTATCAAAGAGGGGAATATACTGCCTGCATATGTGGAACAATGATGACATATACATATGACTCTTCCTTAGATCTGTGGAGTAAAAAATAATTTATTACTAAAAATATAAAAGCTTTAAGGGAGTTAACCTTCTTTTCTCCCTTTATATCTTTTTCTGTTCTATTAATAATGAAACTTATAGTATTTATTATACGCTATAATGTATATAATTTCACCAACCTATTTCTTTTAATTACCTTTGTATTACTTAAAACTACTCAAGTAATCTAAATACTATTCTTTTTAATTCTTAGATTTTTCACCGATTTCATTGGTAATAAACTTAGTAGAAGCATAAAAGACATGAAAGAAAATTTCTTTATAAATTTAATACAACAAGAAAGCAAAACCTTATTTAAATTAAAACACAGTGAACGACTTTGGCATATACCTCTATTAGCAATGCTTGCTACCGGAATTCCATTGCTAACTGGTTGGTACTTTGACAACCTTCCTGCAGGGTTATTAGCTTGTCTAGCCGGTTTAGTCATTCTATATCTTCCTGCAAATATTCCTACACCACAGCGTATGATCACTATGCTTGTATGTTCATTTGGCTTTATGTTATCTTTTGCAGTAGGAATTACATTTAGTTTTAATTTTATTGCATCTGCTATCGCATTTGGCATCTTTGTCACTACCATACATTGGATCTCATTATACTTTTCTGTTAGACCTCCAGGAAGTTTTTTCTTTATTATGATAGCGTCAATGTCAAGTAATATGCCTTTCCATTTAGAAAGCATTCCTACTCGATTAGGATATGTAGTAATCGGTACTATGTTTGCATGCACACTTGCATTAATTTACAGTCTTATAGTTGGTAAAAAGTATAATAAAACTACTATTCATCTATTGCGTCCCGTTCCTATAAAAACGCAAATTGATTATTTAATACGAGCGGTAATTGTAGGATTCTTTATGTTTATTTCATTACTAATAGGCAACTTATTAAAATTTGACAATCCTTATTGGATCCCCATTTCATGTGCTGCTATTATGCAAGGAATATCACTATATCACGTTTGGCAAAGAGCACTACAACGTATTGCAGGAACATTTTTAGGAATATTTGTTTGTTGGATATTAATCTCAATTTCCACAGATACTCTGTATCTATGTATTTGTATAATGCTTTTACAATTCGTAATTGAAATGTTTATTTCTAGAAACTATGCTGTCGCAGTCATCTTTATAACTTCACTAACTGTTTTATTAGCTGAAGCAGGAAGTGCTATTATTAATACCCCCAATATCCTAATTATGGCGAGACTAACCGACATTATCATAGGAAGTTTACTAGGAGGAATAGGTGGATGGTTCCTACATCATGAAATTTTGCGCAAGCAGACAAGTGATACGTTAAGAAGTACTAGGTTGAAATTAAAAAGAAGAAGAAGAAGAAGAATAAAATAAGCTTTTTTAATACTACACATTCTTCAAAATAAATCACATAAATGTAAAACCATATCATTAGTGCTATAATAAAACTATTAATTGATATTATTTTAAAAGCTCCATTAACACAATTGTTAATCATAAAATATCAAACATTTGCACAAAGATTTTTTTGTCACAAACTCATAATTTATTGTATAAAAGCAAAGGAAGAGACATACTAATTTAGTATCAAGTCATAGCCCCCAATAAAGGTATTCAAAACACAATTCTTCAACATTCCTTCAACAAAATAGCCTCTAGCTCACGTATTCTCGAAGAAGTGTTGAAGAAGTGTTGAAGAGCTTAACCACAACACTGATGTTTACTGACTTTGTGAATTAAATTTTACACCAAAACCTCAATAATTAGCCAAAAAAGAGATAATTATTCTAATTTTTCATACCCTTTTTTTTAAGAAACTTCTCAATTAACTTTATTTAGCTAGCTATAACGAGAATCTAATAAGATTTAGATGTAATTTTTTTTAAATGAATATAATAGAAGTTATGTCTTTTTCAGAATTGCCAATTTTATAATAACATAAACACCCTAGTCACGATTTTGAAGTATATTTGCGCTTTATAAAAATAGATTCATTTTGAGATACTTTTTAGAATTCGCTTATAACGGAACTCAATATCACGGTTGGCAATTACAACCGAATGCTAAAACAGTACAAGAAACATTGACAAATGCTATATCTACACTATTGCGAAAACCTATTGAGCTAGTAGGCGCAGGTAGAACAGATGCAGGTGTACACGCTAAACAGATGTATGCACACTTTGATTTTGATGAAGTATTTGACATTGATTCTATTATTCAAAAAATGAACTCCTTTCTGCCAGAAGATATTGTTGTTTTTGATATTATTAAAGTAGCAGATGATGCTCATGCACGTTTTGACGCAACTGATCGCACTTACGAATACCATATCCATTTACATAAAGATGCATTTTGTAATAGTTTAAGTTACTATCATTATCGTCCTCTAGATGTAGAAAAAATGAATGAAGCTGCCAAAATTTTATTTGAATATGAAGATTTTGAATGCTTTTCGAAAACACACACGGATGTTTTTACTTTTAATTGTGCTATTTATGAAGCGGAATGGACATTCACAGAGCCAAATAAATTAGTCTTTACAATTTCTGCAAATCGCTTTCTTAGAAATATGGTACGAGCAATTGTGGGAACACTAATTAATGTAGGATTAGGTAAATTATCACTAGAAGATTTCAGAAAAATCATCGAAAGTAAAAATCGCGGAAATGCAGGTTTTTCAGTGCCTGGGAAAGGGTTATTTTTAACCAAAGTTAGTTATCCTTATTTATGAAACGTTTAAATACATTATCGTTAAAAAAAATATTACGTTACGCTAAGCCTTATCAATCTAGATTTAACTGGGTTGTAACCTTTGCTATATCGCTTTCTATATTTGCTGCTATCCGTCCCTATATGTTAAAACAAACAGTGGATAGTTATGTGCAGACACAAGATAGAGAAGGCTTGTTAATCTACGTTGGTCTTATGGCTATCGTATTATTACTAGAAGTTCTCTCTCAATTCTTTTTTACCTATTGGGCCAATTGGTTAGGACAAGATATTGTAAAAGATATAAGAGAAAAATTATTTAGTAAAATTATTAGTTTTAAAATGCGCTATTTTGACAATGAACCAGTAGGTAAGCTTGTTACTAGAGCCGTTTCTGATATTGAATCTATCGCAAGTATTTTTAGCCAAGGACTTTTTATGATTGTCAGCGATATGCTGAAAATGTTCGTTGTCTTGATTATTATGTTTTACATGAACTGGAAATTAAGCTGTATTGTTTTAGTTTCCATGCCTATTCTAGTATATGCTACGCGTATTTTTCAAATCAAAATGAGAACAGCGTTTCAAGAAGTACGAACTCAAATTGCTAATTTAAACACATTCGTTGTTGAGAGATTGACAGGAATGAAAATTGTTCAACTCTTCACTAGAGAAGAAATAGAATATGAAAAATTTAAAGAGATCAACGAAAAACACAATAATGCTTGGTTAAAAAACATCTTATACAACTCTATCTTCTTCCCTATTGCTGATATTGTTTCTTCATTAACTTTAGGTGTTGTAATATGGTATGGAGGGATGTCTATTGTACAAGGAGATAACTTAACCACATTTGGAGATTTATTTGCTTATACAATGTTAATCTCAATGTTATTCAACCCATTGCGACAAATTGCTGATAAATTTAATGTCATGTCTATGGGAATTATTGCAGCTGAACGAGTATTTGACGTATTAGAAACAGATGAGCAAACAGATGACACTGGTAAAATCATAGCACCGCAATTTAAAGGAGATATAAAACTTATTAATGTACGTTTTAGCTATATTCCCGAAGTAGAGATTTTAAAAGGTATTAATTTACACATTCCAGCTGGTAATACAGTTGCTATCGTTGGTTCATCCGGCGCGGGGAAATCTACAATTATTAATCTATTAAATCGATTCTACGACATTAGTAGTGGTGAAATAAAGATTGACAATATTAATATTGATGAATTTACATTAAGCTCTTTGCGCAAACAAATTGCTGTAGTGCTACAAGATGTATTCTTGTTCAGTGATACTATCTTAAACAATATAACCTTACACAATCCTACTATTACTAAGGAAGAGGTAATAACCGCAGCAAAAAAAATTGGTGTACATGAATTTATAGAAAGTTTGCCAGGAGGTTATGAATATAATGTAAAAGAAAGAGGTGTCATGTTATCTTCTGGGCAACGACAATTAATCGCTTTTCTAAGAGCTTACGTGAGTAATCCTAGTATTCTTATTCTGGATGAAGCTACTTCATCTATAGATACGCATTCAGAAGAATTACTACAAATTGCTACTGAACATCTAACTCAAGGGCGCACATCAATTATTATTGCTCACAGATTGGCTACAATTGTAAATGCTGATCAAATAATCGTAATGGATAAAGGTCAAATAGTAGAAAAAGGTACACACAAAGAGTTACTTGAGATAGAACATGGATATTATAAAAACCTTTATGATTCTCAGTTCAAAGCAATTCAAGAAGCTTAATTAATACACTTAATTATATTCTGAATAAAAGTTTCAATACTAATAATAAATCCATTCTTTAAATCAAGGGTGGTTACGCAATAAATACGGAGGTTAAATTACTGCTAAAAACGATATTTTTTAGTAGTAAATCCTCTAGTTAAATACTACATAAGCTTCAAGTTTACCACTATATTTTTTAGTCTTTTGACAATAAAAAAAGACTTTTACTATAAAATATGGAAGAAGATACTAAAAAAACATAGTAGGCTTATAAAAATCATTAAACTAGATGACATAACTTTTCAAACAGTTATGTTTCAAGTAAGAAAATAAATGACTATTTTCGTTGCATTAAATATAGAAATATATACCATATGAAATTCGATATTATTGTTTTAGGAAGTGGCCCTGGAGGTTACGTGACTGCAATCAGAGCATCTCAATTAGGCTTTAAAGTTGCAGTAGTTGAAAAAGAAAACTTAGGAGGTATCTGCTTAAACTGGGGATGTATTCCTACCAAAGCACTTCTAAAATCTGCACAAGTATTTGAATACCTTAAACATGCTTCAGATTACGGATTAACTATTAATGGTGATGTCGATAAAGATTTTAATGCTGTAGTAGCACGTTCTCGTAATGTTGCAGAAGGAATGAGCAAAGGAGTTCAATTCTTAATGAAAAAGAATAAAATCGAAGTTATCGATGGATTCGGAAAAATAAAACCAGGAAAAAAAGTAGAAGTTACCGATAAAGATGGTAAAGTAACTGAACTTTCTGCTGATCATATTATCGTTGCTACAGGAGCTCGTTCAAGAGAATTACCAAACTTACCACAAGATGGTAAAAAAGTAATAGGATACCGCCAGGCAATGACCCTACCTCAACAACCTAAAAAAATGATTGTTGTTGGTTCTGGAGCAATTGGTGTTGAGTTTGCATACTTCTACAACGCTATGGGTACTGATGTAACTATTATAGAGTTTATGCCTAACATCGTTCCGGTTGAAGATGAAGATATCTCTAAACAATTTGAACGTTCGCTTAAAAAAGCAGGTATTAAAGTAATGACTAACTCTTCTGTAGAGAAAGTGGACACAACAGGAGAAGGAGTAAAAGCAACTGTAAAAACTCCTAAAGGAGAAGAGATATTAGAAGCGGATATTCTTTTATCGGCAGTAGGTATCAAATCTAATATTGAAAACATTGGATTAGAAGAAGTTGGAATTGCAACAGACAGAGATAAAATATTAGTAAACGAATATTACCAAACTAATGTACCTGGTTATTATGCAATTGGAGACGTAGTACCTGGACAAGCTTTAGCACACGTTGCTTCTGCAGAGGGAATTCTATGTGTAGAAAAAATTGCTGGACATCACGTTGAACCATTAGATTATGGAAATATACCAGGATGTACTTATGCGACTCCAGAAATTGCTTCTGTTGGTATGACAGAGAAAAAAGCAAAAGAAGCTGGATACGATATTAAAGTTGGTAAATTCCCATTCTCTGCATCTGGAAAAGCAAAAGCAGCAGGTACTCCTGATGGATTTGTAAAAGTAATCTTTGATGCTAAATATGGTGAATGGTTAGGATGCCATATGATTGGTGCAGGTGTTACTGATATGATTGCTGAAGCAGTAGTAGCACGTAAATTAGAGACAACAGGATACGAAATTTTAAAAGCGGTACACCCACACCCAACTATGAGTGAGGCTGTAATGGAAGCTGTAGCAGATGCTTACGGTGAAGTTATCCACTTATAAAACTAGTTCTCAATAGTATATAAAAGCCTATCAAAATTTTGATAGGCTTTTTTTATTTATTAAATTTATCTTTAGTTAACCAAAACATTGTATAATTATGGGGCGGAATAGCTTAAATATTCTGAGGACAATATCGTTCTTATTATTAGTCGTCGGTGTGATTTTATTAGTCAAAAACATTGATTTATTAATCTTTAAAAATGAATATGACTTAATAAAATTCATTGGTTCAATTGGAATTATAGCTCTTGCAATAGCAGGTTATAAGAAATCCAAAGTACAAAAAAAGGTAACGCTTTAAACTAAAATAAAAGCGAACCTATTATTTTGTATAGGTTCGCTTTATTTTTATTTTATAGTATTTATATATTACAATACTTCTACTCCTAAATAACTACTTGGAGAAATATTTTTCAATTCCTCTCTTACCTTATCAGAAACATTAAGTGTATCTATAAATGAATGAATAGATTCTTTATTAATAACAGTATTTGTTCTAGTCAAGTCTTTTAATGCTTCATATGGATTAGGATAACCTTCTCTTCTCAAAATAGTTTGAATAGCTTCTGCTACTACAGCCCAGTTATTCTCTAAATCTTGCGCAAACTTACTTTCGTTTAATAATAGTTTGTCTAAACCTTTTAAAGTAGATTCAAATGCAATGATAGTATGTCCAAATGGTACTCCTATATTGCGAAGCACTGTACTATCCGTTAAATCACGTTGCAATCTTGAAATAGGTAATTTAGCTGATAAATGTTCAAATATAGCATTAGCAATCCCTAAGTTTCCTTCTGAATTCTCAAAGTCAATCGGATTTACTTTATGAGGCATAGCAGAAGACCCTATCTCACCTTCTTTAATCTTTTGCTTGAAATATTCCATTGATACGTAGCTCCAAATATCTCTATCTAAATCAATCACAATATTATTAATGCGTTTCAAAGCATCAAAAAAAGCTGCAAAATGATCATAATGCTCTATCTGGGTAGTAGGAAATGAATGTTTAAGACCTAAGGTTAACTCAACAAAATCATTACCAAATTGTCTCCAATCACGAGTAGGATATGCTACATGATGCGCATTAAAATTTCCTGTAGCCCCACCAAACTTAGCTGCAAAAGGAATATTATTCAATAATCTTAACTGCTCTTCTAAACGCTCTACAAAAACCAATAGCTCTTTACCTAATCTTGTAGGTGAAGCTGGTTGTCCATGCGTACGAGCTAGCATAGGTACATCCTTCCACTCTTTAGCCAATTCTTTAAGCTTCTTTACAACTTTAATAAATAATGGCATATAGACGTCGTGAAACGCTTCTTTCGTCAATAGAGGGATAGAGGTATTATTAATATCCTGAGAAGTAAGTCCAAAATGTATAAACTCTTTATACTGACTCAAACCTAAACGGTCAAAAGCATCCTTAATAAAATACTCTACGGCTTTAACGTCGTGATTCGTAATTCTTTCTTTATCCTTAATCCATAGTGCATCTGCACTAGAGAAATTTTGATATAGTTTACGCAATTCAGGAAATAAATCAGATGAAATACCTTTTAATTGAGGAATCTCGTGTTCGCATAGAGCAATAAAATATTCCACTTCTACTAAAACACGATATTTGATTAGAGCTTCTTCAGAAAAGTAAGATGACAAAGCTTGTGTTTTGCTACGGTAACGCCCATCAATTGGGGAAATAGCATTTAATTCTGTAAGCATAATTTAGATTGTGTTGTTAAAAAACAAAGATATAGCTTTTCAAAAAGATACAATAAAAAAAGACAGCAAGTAGCTGTCTTTTTTTTTATCTAGATGACAATTAATAATTATCTCTAATTCTGTTTTCCTATAATAAATAAGTCTATTTAGACCATTCTTTTATAGCATCTTTATTAATTTTAATATAATCAAGATTATTTGCTTTTTCAGCTAGAGCTAAAGCTATTTTAGCTGTCTCTACTGCAGCAGCTTTATCTCCCAATTTTGCTTGTATTTGCGACTTTAATCGTGGAAAATAGTAAGGAACTTTATCTCCTGATTTCTCGATAGCTTGAGTGATCCATTGTAATGCTTGACTAAGATCTCTATTAGTTAAATAGTAATACTCTGCTGCAGCGTAATAATCCACAATCTTTGGTCCACTGAAAGTCTCTTTAATACTCTCTAATGCTAGTGCTTCTGTTGGAACTTTAAAACGCACAGGAACTAAAGTTTTCTCCCACATGATCTCTAAATCCGCATACTCTATATTTACATTATTAACTGCAATTGTAAAAGTCTCTACTTTTCGGTCTAAACTTACAGTTTTTACTTTTGTTGATAATGCTACTTTTGACTCATCCCATACCTCAGGTAATCCCCAGTTGTTAGTATCTGAATAAAATATTACTTCCCACTCTTCTACTTTAGGAATAGTATAGATTGCATAAGAACCTTTTTTAAGTGTCTTACCTCCTATTTCTACATTGTCTCCAAATGTAATAACGGTATTCATATTCGCACCAGTACGCCATAGACGACCATATGGAACTAAATCACCATATATTAATCGTCCTCTCATATTAGGACGAGAATAATCTAATTTTACATCAGTCAGCCCTACTACTTGATCTACTTCCGCTTTAGTACTGGTAGGTGGAGTATGAACTTGTGCTTGACTTAATAAACCAAACATTGCAAATGCAGCAATAATAATTTTCTTTTTCATTTATACTTATTTTTTAATACTTAACATTCTTACTCAATTAATGAAGGTGATATAAAAAAGTAGAGTGATAATAAGATTTGGAATGAATAATTAAAAAATAAAGCTTTTATAAATTAATTATCTTCTCAAAGATATTAACTTATATCTTAAAATTATCTCAAAAGAGTTCTTTATTTTGTAAGTTAAAAGATATAAAGAAGCCCTTTTAGAATAATCTAAAAGGGCTTCTTATATAAGCAAAAGCTTTTTTCTATTTTTTAGCTTTTTCTATTCCACTTTGTAGCCATGCTTTATAATCATTTACGTCTGGCATATAACCTACTGCTTCATTTAAATGATTTTCATCTTTATCGATGATTATATAATAAGGCTGAGCGTTTGCATGATAGTTTTTCATTTGGAAATCACTCCATTTATTACCTATCGTTTTAATTTTTTACCCGTCGTTTCTGAAATATATTGTTCCGATTCTGGTAATTCTTCTTTTGCATCTACATATAACGAAATCAAAACAACATCATTCTTTAAAATAGACATAACTGAAGGATCAGACCAAACATAATCTTCCATCTTACGACAATTCACACATGCAAATCCAGTAAAGTCCATTAATACCGGTTTATTTTGCGCCTTTGCATAAGCCATTCCTTTCTCGTAATCTGTAAAAGCTATAATATCATGAGCACCTAATTTTGCGCCATCAGGGAGCTCTCCTTCAACAGTGCTTGCTCCTCCTTTTCCTCCTACACCATAAGGACTTTCACTATAAGTCATCGGTGGTGGGAAACCTGATATTATTTTTAATGGTGCTCCCCATAATCCTGGTACTAAATAAATAGTAAAAGTAGTCACTAAAAGAGCCATAAATAAACGTCCTACAGAAATACTATCAGATGGACTATCATGTGGCAACCTAATTTTACCAAGTAAATATAATGCCCATGCTCCAAATATTGCAATCCAAATTGCTAAAAAGATTTCTCTCTCTAACCAATGTGCTTGTAACACTAAATCTGCATTTGATAAGAATTTGAATGCTAAAGCTAATTCTAAAAATCCTAAAGATACTTTTACTGTATTTAACCATCCTCCAGATCTTGGCATTGAATTTAACCACCCTGGGAACATTGCAAATAACATAAAAGGTAATGCTAATGCTAATGAAAATCCTAACATTCCAACAATTGGGGCAATACCACCTTTAGAAGCTGCTTCTACTAGTAAGGTTCCAACAATAGGTCCTGTACAAGAGAAAGATACAATCGCTAAGGCTAAAGCCATAAATAAGATTCCAATAATTCCTCCTCTGTCTGCTTGAGAATCTACTTTATTTGCCCAAGAATGTGGAAGCATAATTTCGAATGCCCCTAAGAAAGATGTAGCAAATATTACTAAAAGTAAAAAGAATATGATATTGAAATAAACATTAGTCGACAATGCATTTAATGAATCTGCACCGAAAATAGCAGTAACTATAGTACCTAAAATCACATAAATTAAGATAATAGAAAAACCATAGATTATAGCATTCTTAATTCCTTTAGCTCTTGTCTTACTTTGTTTAGTAAAAAAACTCACAGTCATTGGAATCATAGGAAACACACACGGTGTCAACAAAGCAGCAAAACCTGACAAGAAAGAAAGGAAGAATATTTTAAACAATCCTTTTTTCTCTTCCTTCTTGTGGCTATCAATAACATTATCAGCCTTTGTATCGTCCTGTGAAACTTTACTGTCAACTGTTGTTGTAGCATTAATTTCTTCGAAATTATTAACCTCTTTTGAAGTTAATGTCTTTAAATCATAGACAAATAAATTACTTTGGCTAATACACATTTCTTCACACACTTGATATTCCAGTTGTACTTGAATATTTGGCGTATCTGCATTAAGTAGTTTAATCTCTTGAACAATTTTTACTGGTCCAACGAAATAAGTTTCATCAACACCAAAGACATCATTAAATGTCGTTTTAGTTTCACTTTCTTTCGCCTCACCAATTAATTCATAATTATCTTTAATATTGTTGTATAAAAACTCTAAAGGCAAAGGTCCTCCATCTGGCGTATGCTGTGAATACATATGCCATCCTTCTTTTACTGTTGCATTCCAAGTAATGATATATTCATTATCTGTTTTCTTTTCTATTTTAGTCTCCCATTTTGCAGGGTTAACCATCATTTGTGCATGAACAGCAAAGGTCGATACTAATAAAAGTAGCAAATAAGCTAATTTTCTCATACTGTTGTTGTAATTTTAATAATATTATTAGTTGTATTTCTTACCTTAAATCGATCATCTAATCGATGTCCAATAATCCATACAATTTCATCTTGTGAACATAAAAGCCAAGTAGCATCTTTCTGAAATTGATTAAACTTTTCATCTTTAAAAAACTTACTCACTTTTTTTGTTCCTTTCATTCCAAATGGAATAAAGCTATCTCCACTTTTATATTTTCTAATAGTCAATGGGAACTTAACAATATCACCATCTATTAAAATTGTAGAGGAGTCAGTCGTTAATACATTCGTGTCATAAGGTTCTACTTTTATTTTTATTGGTTGGGTTAATTCTTGTTTGTTTTCAATATAATATTGTTCAGTATCTTCTACCGTCTTAATTTTTTCTTTTAAAATTAAATTAGAACGATCTTTTAATAAAACAAAATTAGAAGAATAAATGACTTTTCCACTATTTGCATCTAATAAGTCTAAAATATCATTCCATGCTGTAAAACCATAATTGCAAAGCCAGCGATATAAATAAGCTTTTGGGGATGACAATTTCTTAATTTCTTCTATTGAAAAATATATTTCATCATCTTTCTTTGTTACTACTTTATCATAAGCCCATTTAGTTGCATCTTCACTTAGTTGATAACTCTCATTCAAATAGCTTACAGTATCTTCAAACGATTCAGCAAAATTTGGATTCATCTCTTTAAGAATAGGAATTACATTAATTCTAAACTTATTTCGTAAATATTTTGTCTGTTTATTAGTATAATCCTCTCGCCAATCAATTTCATTTTGTTCTGCATATTCAAGAATTTCAGCTCTAGTAAAAGGCAATAATGGACGAATAATATTTCCATTCACCTTTGGAATACCTAATAAACCTTCTAATCCCGTTCCTCTCGAAAAGTTAATTAAGAAAGTTTCTATAGAATCATCTAAATGATGAGCAGTCAGTAAATAATCGTATCTTTCTTTGTTAAGCAATTCTTCAAACCATCCATATCTCAATTCTCTTGCTGCAATCTGAATTGATATACTTTTATCGTTTGCATACTTCTCTGTCTCAAATTCATTCACAAAAACACTAACACCTAATGAATTAGCTAATTGTTCTACAAATAATTGATCTTTATTGCTATCTTCTTTTCTCAAATGAAAGTTGCAGTGCGCAATAGCAAAATTAAGATTAGCTGACTTACACAAGTGACATAATACTACACTATCGATTCCACCACTTACTGCTAATAATAATCTTTTATCGTAAAAATCATTGAATTCAGTTTCTATATGTCTTGTAAACTTTTCTAACATTTGCCTAATGTATTACTAACTTAATAGTAATCCTTTTTTTACTATTTAAAAAATTATAATGTAGTTAAATAGACTAACTGTAAACTACAAAGATGTAAAAGTAAACTTTAGAAATAAAATATGACAAACGTTTAACAAAAAAACCACAATTAAATTGTGGTTTTCAAATTTTTATTCTAAGTCGTGAATAGAATTCTGTGCATAATTCCTCCACCTTTCAATAGTCACTTTAATATCATCAGGAATCTCTGAATCAAAACGCATAAATTCCTTTGTAACTGGATGTTGAAATCCTAACGTTTTAGCATGCAATGCTTGTCTAGGCAATAATTGAAAACAATTATCAACAAACTGCTTATATTTTGTAAAAGTTGTTCCCTTCAAAATCAAATGTCCTCCATAGCGTTCATCATTAAATAAAGTATGTCCTATTGATTTCATATGAACCCTTATTTGATGGGTTCTACCAGTTTCTAATCTACAAGATACAAGAGTCACATATCCTAATCGTTCTAATACTTTATAATGCGTTACTGCCCATTTTCCTTTTTCGGGATCAGTAAAAGAAGCCATCTGCATTCTATCTTTAACATGACGTCCAATATAACTTTCTACAGTTCCTTCATCTTCCTCTACATTTCCCCAAACGATAGCTACATACTCTCTTTCTGTCGTTTTTTCTGCAAATTGTCTTTGTAGGTCTGACATTGCCCATTCAGTTTTGGCAATTACTAAAAGACCACTAGTATCTTTATCAATACGATGCACTAATCCAGGACGTTCACTACTATTTAATGGTAAATTCTCAAAATGATATGCCAACGCATTTACTAAAGTTCCTGTATAATTACCATGACCAGGGTGCACTACTAGACCAGGTTCTTTATTTACCACTAATAACGTATCATCTTCATATACAATATTCAATGGGATATTTTCAGGGATGATAATATTTTCAAATGGAGGTTGTTTCATTAAAACTCGCACAACATCATTAGCCTTTACCTTGTAATTTGACTTTACAGGTAAATCATTCACATAAATATTACCATTTGCTGCTGCTTGTTGTATTTTATTACGTGTAGCGTTTTCAACTAAATTCATCAAGAATTTATCCACTCTTAAAGGTGCTTGTCCTTTTCCTGCCTCAAATCTATAATGCTCAAACAACTCCTCATCGAAGTCTTCAAACATCTCTACATTATTTTCTTGCATCTATTTTTTATAAATATACTTATTCAATATCTGGAGCGACATCCAATTCTTCTGCTGACAATGATGCTCTACCATCGCCAAGTACAAAGTTAATTGTAGAATTTTTCACTACTTTATCACCTTGTTTTAAAACTTTTCCTTTTTGTGTTACTTCTAATACAACATCTTTACCAATAAAAGTACGGTAACTAATATTCCCCTCTTTTAATCCAAGTGAAGTAATCGTTGCTAAAGCTTGTCTATATGTCAATTGCTCTAAATCAGGCATAATCACATTACCATATCCTTCTGCATTGATTTTTACATATATCTTTCTATTTTCTTTTACATCAGAACCTGGACGAGGATCTTGCTCCACTACAGCTAAAGGAGGTAAATCTTTATCAAAATCCAATGTATCCAATACAACCATTCTCAAGCCTTTTGACTCTAATTGCATTAAAGCTTGGTCAGTATCTAGCTTTATTAAGTTTGGCACCTGTATTTTTTGATCGTGATTAGTCGTCATTTTAAGCCATTTTAAAGCTCCAAATACTGCTAATACCATTAATAATACAGCAATAATCACAGATACCCAAAATGCCTTACTTGCAAAAAATTTAAACAATTTCATAGTTAATGATTTTCGACAAAGATATAAAATCGAAAACATTTTTTGTTTCTCTCTTTTATTATAAATTTGTTTTACTCGAAATGATGTACAAATAAAGTATTATAAAATCTTAAACTATTTCAACATGAAGCACGTAGCAATTATTATGGGAGGATATTCTAGCGAATATGAAATCTCATTAGCTAGTGGAAAGGTTGTTTATGACACCTTAGACAGATCAAAATATACTCCTTATGCTATTCATTTATTCAAAGACAAATGGGTTTATGTTGATGAGAAGGGAGAGGAATTCCCAATAGATAAAAATGATTTTTCAGTAATCTATCACGGCAAGAAAATAAATTTTGATGTTGTTTTTAACGCTATACATGGTACACCTGGTGAAGATGGTTTAATCCAAGCTTACTTTGAACTGATAAATATGCCTCACACTTCTTGTGATTTTTATCAAGCTGCCTTAACAATGAATAAAAGAGATATGTTGTCAGTATTAAAACCTTATGGAATTAAAACAGCTATTTCTTATTATCTTAATCAAGGGGATATTATTGACACAGATATTATCATTCAAAGAGTAGGACTTCCTTGTTTTGTAAAACCTAATCGTTCTGGCTCAAGCTTTGGTATTTCAAAAGCAAAAACATCAGAAGAATTATTAGAGGCTATTGAACTTGCCTATAAAGAAGATGATGAGATTATAATCGAAAGCTTTTTAAATGGAACAGAAGTTTCTGTTGGAGTAATCAACTACAAAGGTGAGATAAAAGTATTGCCAATCACAGAGATTGTTTCTGAAAATGAATTCTTTGACTATGAAGCTAAATATTTAGGCAAGTCTCAAGAAATAACTCCTGCGAGAATCGATGACAATATCAAAAATAAAATAGATGATATTGCTGCACGCATCTATAAAATATTAAAGATGGAAGGCTTCTCGCGCAGTGAATTTATTATTGTTGACGGGGTTCCTTTTCTATTAGAAGTAAATACAGTACCAGGATTGACTACTGAAAGTATTCTTCCTAAACAAGCAAAAGAAGCGAATATAACGCTTGCAGACTTGTTTGATAATGCAATTGTTTTAGCTTTGCAGAAGCAGAATCAATAATTGAACTATGAGAAGAGCTGTATTCCCAGGATCTTTTGATCCAATTACAAACGGACATTACGATATCATAAAAAGAGCTTTACCCCTATTTGACGAAATCATTGTTGCTATTGGTGTCAATTCAGATAAAAAGTATATGTTCTCTTTAGAAGAAAGAAAAAGATTTATAGAAGAAACGTTTAGAAACGAGCCTAAGATAAAAGTAGCTACTTATGAAGGCTTAACTACCGAGTTTTGCTTCCAGGTTGATGCTAAATTTATACTAAGAGGTTTGCGAAATCCTGCAGACTTTGAATTCGAAAAAGCTATTGCGCATACCAATAGGTTTTTAACAAAACTAGAAACTGTATTCTTATTAACTGCAGCTAGTACATCATTTATTAGCTCTAGCATCGTAAGAGATGTAATAAGAAACAAAGGAGATTACACAAGATTAGTACCTCAACCAGTAAGGATAT
>NZ_BAEX01000083.1 GCF_000246945.1 Myroides injenensis M09-0166 | reverse complement strand
ACACGTAGTATAAGCGATAGCAAGGGCTATGACAGGTCCGGTTGCTTGATTTGCAAAAGGCCAAACGACTTCATTGAGAAATGAAATATTGAATTCTTCACCTACAGTTTTTAAAATAGTCCCTACCAGCAAGGTTGCAAACAAACCATAAGCCATGGCACCCATAGCATCAATAAAGTATCGCTTACTTGAAATTTGTATATCTTTTTTTTGAAGAAACTGTTTCATTCATTTTTTGATTTGATCAAAGGTAGTATACATAATGAAGTTTTTATCATGTTTTGACTAAAGAACAAAAAAATAATAATTGAGAAGTAATATTATGCTTTATGGTTTAGTAATTTATATTAATAAAGAGTTTATTGAAGTGCCATCTATGTGTGCTTTTTTTGTTTACATAGATATAAGTAAGTTACTACAATATTAATAGAACAAAACCTAACCAAAGATACCATAAAGGTTTTTGGTTAGGTTTGTGTTTTGTCAAATGTATATTATAATTAAATAGGTTAGTAGGCTATTTGATAGTTGTCGATATTATCCAAAAACACCATTGATATAATTCTTTGTCATCTCATGTTTAGGATGCTCAAAGATATCTTGAGTAGGACCACTTTCTTTCACTTCACCTAAATACATAAAGTAAGTATGATCAGCAATACGCTGCGCTTGTTGCATATTGTGCGTTACAATTGCAATGGTATATTTCTCTTTAAGATGAAGAATTAATTCTTCAATTTTGATAGTACTGACAGGATCTAAAGCAGAACAAGGTTCATCCATTAAAATTACTTCTGGACGAAGCGCGACTGCTCTTGCTATACACAGACGCTGCTGCTGTCCTCCTGATAGTCGGTGTGCAGGCATCTTTAGATCATCTTTTACTTCATCCCATAAGAAGGCTTCTGTTAAAGCTTTCTCTATAACACTTTTATCACAAGGAAGATTGTTTATTTTTAGCCCATAAGCAATATTGTCATAGATACTTTTAGGAAAAGGATTAGCCTTTTGAAATACCATACCAATGCGCTTTCTAATTTGTGTTACTGGTATATTTTTAGAGTAGATATCTATATCTTCTAGTTTTAGTGAACCTTGTATTTTAGCATATGGCAATAAATCATGCATACGGTTAAAGCTTCTAAGTAAGGTACTTTTCCCACATCCAGATGGACCAATAAGAGCTGTTATTTTGTTCTCTTGAAACTCTACGTTTACGTTTTTTAAAACTTGCTTGTTTGCAAAACTAATATTTAAGTTCTCTGCAGATAATTTAGTTTTCATTTTTTCTGAATTTATAACGGATATAGAATGCACTTAAATTTAATATGAATACCACAATAATTAGGACTAATGCAGTACCGTAAGCTATTGGTCTAACTTCTTCGATAGATTGGTGTTGAGTGGATAACATATACAAGTGGTAAGGCAATGCCATAAACTCTTGATTAATGTAACCATTGGTATCACTTATATAGAAGGCTGCACCAGTAAATAGGATAGGTGCTGTCTCCCCAGCTGCTCTAGATAAAGTAAGAACAACTCCTGTTAATATACCTGGTATCGCAGATGGAATAATGACATCTTTAATTGTTTCGAATTTAGTAGCGCCCACTGCTAAGGCAGCTTCTCTTGTACTATTGGGAATTTGCATTAATGCTTCTTCCGTTGTAGTGATAATATAAGGCAGAGATAGCAGACCTAGGGTTAATCCTGCTGCTAATAATGAAGTTCCAAATTGCATTGCTTGAACAAATAAAGCCAATCCAAATAACCCATAGATGATAGATGGAACACCTGAAAGGTTACGTATAGCAGCGCGTATTGTTTTAGTTAGCCAATTGTTTTCTGCATACTCATTTAGGTAAATGGCACAGAATACTCCAAAAGGGATGCTAAATGCTGCTGTAATTAAAGTAATAAGAACTGTTCCGATAATAGGGGTAAGAATACCTCCCTTAGTCATTCCTTCTTTGGGCATTGTAGTGATAAACTCCCAAGATAAACTTCCAATTCCTTTTGCAACAATTTCAAAAATAATTACGACAAGGAAAAAGCAAACAATCAATGTTGTTCCTGCTAATGTTCCCCACTCAATAATAGAAGAGAGTCTAAATTTTTTATGCTGCATGATATTTTCTTAATCTGTTAATGAAATATTCTCCTACTATATTTGCTATTAATGTCATAAAGAATAACACTGTAGCTAAAGCGTATAATCCGTAATAGTGCGTAGTTTGATAAGGGACTTCACCCATTTCAATTGCAATGGTAGCGGTCATTGTTTTTACGGAATCAAAGAATCCTGTAGGTATTAAAGCAGCATTACCAGTTGCCATTAGAACGGTCATAGTTTCTCCAATAGCCCTACCAACTCCTAACATAATCGCCGATATTATACCAGGTCCTGCTGCAGGAATAATAACTTTACGCAAGGTCTGCCACTTAGTTGCTCCTACACCATAGCTTGCCTCTTTATACGTTTTAGGAACGGCATGTATAGCATCTTCAGCAATAGTAATGATCGTAGGTAGTGCCATTACAGCCAGAAGTATGGCTCCATTTAAAGCATTAAGTCCATTAGGTAATCCTGCCATATCTGCTAAATTAGGGCTAACGACCACAATTCCTAAGAATCCTATAACTACAGATGGCACTGCAGCTAGCATTTCAATTGCAGGTTTAAGGATATTCTTTAATCTTTTTCCTGCATATTCTGAAATAAAAGCAGCTGTTCCAATTCCAAGAGGTATTGCAATAATCATTGCTCCAATGGTCACCATTGTAGTACTCAAGATTAATGGGAGCATACCATAAACAGGTTTCTTGGCTGTAGGATTCCATTCCATACCTGTAATAAAGTCAAGCGGCTTGACATGGGTAAAGAAAGAAAATGAATTGTAAATAAGCATCGCAAGTATGCCACCTAATAAACAAAGTACTAAAAGACCAGTAGCTTTAAAGATGTATTTAAAGGCAACATCTAATCCTATTCTTACTCTATATTTCATATTATGGATGTTCTATTATATAGTAGCCATGTTCTTTAATAAGTTGTTGACCAACTTCACTATTTTCAAAATCAATAAAAGGTTTCACCTTCTTCCATGAGTCTTCTAAAATAAATTGATATAAGGGTCTTTGAAAAAAGTACAGGCTATTATTAATTGTTTCTGGATCTATTGGTGAATAGGCTTGCGAAGTAGGTGTCTCTTTTATATTAAGAATTTTCACAGTCTGATTCATTGATGATTCATGAGATATATATCCAGCACCAACATAGCCAATTCCCGATTTGTCGGCTTTAACTCCTTCAAGAATTTGTGCGTTACCCGTCATCTCTTTAGCAGTGTTTGAGAATTCTATTTTAAGTTTTTTCTTAATGAAAGAATGCGTTCCAGAACTACTTTGACGTCCATAAATATTAATAGGTAAATCAATTGTTGTAATTTGATTCCAATTTATAATTTCTCCATTAAGAATTTTAGCGAGTGTTTCTAAATCAATATCATCTATTGGAAGATCTTTATGAACAACAAAAGCAGTTGCGTCTTCAGCAAAAACCACAGTCCGAAGTTTAATATTCTTTTTTTCAAACTGTTCAATCTCTCTATCCGAAAGAGGTCGGGAAGAATTTGCAATATCTGCTTGACCATTTAATAAAGAGGTAATCCCAATACCAGATCCCCCGCCAGAAATAGCAATACTAAAATCAGAATCTACTAAAGCATATTTCTCTGCTAGATTAACTGCTAAGTTTACTTCTGTGTCGGAACCTTTCATTTTAATTGAATGGTTTTGATCACCACAAGAAAACACTAGTAATGAAGAAAAAATAATAAAACTTTTTCTCATATATAAATACTTCTTTTTCATCTATAGCAAAGAACATATGTATTTGTAATGTATAGGTTACACAAAGGTTATCAAAATATTAAGGAGTTTTTTATTGTGAATGTGTATTAAAATGAATAGAACAGTCATTATATGTTTAAATTAATTACATATTTAATGTAGAGAATATGCTTTTTTGTGATTTCGTATTGAATGTTTAATAAAGTAATATCTAACTGATAGTGCTGTAATGTTAAGTGAGAGTTAAATGATATGTTGTATTACTAGAAAGTAAAAATAAAACTATTGTATTGTATTATAGTTGTTTATGTAAGCAAAATATAGCTAAACATTATTACTCTTAAGGAAAAGATTAGTATGACTTCTTTTTCTTAGGTTTGCATAAAAACTTAACTTAAGTCTTTTATCAAAATATAAAATGGTAGAAAAACTAATAAATTATATAAACTTATATAAAACTCTTTCATTTGATGAACGTGTGTTATTAAGAGAGGTTGTTGAGATTAAAGTCTTTAATAAGCATGCTTTTTTACTCAGAGAAGGAGAAGTTGCAGATGCTATTTATTTTGTTTTACAGGGTTGCGTTAGACTTTTTTATAATGTTGAAGGAGTTGATAAAACAGCTTTTTTTTATACGGAAGGGCAATTTATCTGTGCAGGGGATAGTTATACTTTTAATCGTCCTGCACAAGAAAATTATGAGGTATTAGAAAATACTACTGTCTGTGTTCTTTCTAAAGAAACAATTGACCAACTTTTGCAATTGTCTACAACTTTTGAGCATATTGCTCGTATTGCAGTTGAAAATGAATTATTAACAGCTCAACGTATTATTGCCTCTTTTGTCACTCAGTCTGCGGAACAGAGATATCGGGAACTACTTGTTAATCAAGGAGATTTATTTCTTCGTGTTCCACAACAATATATAGCTACTTTTTTGGGTGTTTCTCCTGAAACATTAAGTAGAATAAAACAGAGAATTGCTAATAAATAATTTCTTGACGATTGTCAAGTGTATTGCCCTTTCTAGGTAAGTAGCTTTGCTGATATAAAAGTTTTAATCTTATGAAAAAATATAAAAATAGAGTACTACTTGCTGGTGCAACAGGCTATCTAGGAAATTATTTATTAAAAGAATTAAAAAGAGAAGGGTATTGGGTTAGGGTTCTAATTCGCTCAAAAGAGCAAAAAGATATAGTAACTATCGCAGACGAAGTATTTATAGGAGAAGTAACGGATTCATCTACCTTATCTAATATTACTAAAGATATAGAATGGTTGTTTTCTACTATTGGTATTACAAGACAAAAAGATGGTTTGACTTATATGGATGTAGATTATCAAGGAAATATGAATTTACTTCAACAAGCTCTAACCACTAATGTAAAGCATTTTGTATACATTTCTGCTATTAATGGTGATAAGCTAAGGCATCTGAAAATTTTTCAAGCAAAGGAAGGATTTGTTGATCAGCTTAAGGAATCTGGACTTGATTATAGAATAATTAGACCTAATGGCTTCTTTTCAGATATGAATGATTTTTTGAGAATGGCTCAATCTGGTCGTGTTTATTTATTTGGCAAAGGAAGTAAAAAACTGAATCCTATTCATGGAGCGGATTTAGCTAAGTTTTGTATAGAACAGATGAAATGTACAAACAAAAAAGAGTACACTATTGGAGGTCCTGATATTTTGAGTCAAAAGCAAATAGCTGTATTAGCATTTAGTGCTTTAGAAAAGAAAACAAGAATTACTTTTTTACCAGATGTTATTCGAGTGCTAATTATAAAACTACTTCATTTACTTACTTCTTCAAAAGTATATGGACCTTATGAATTTTTCTTAACTGCTATGGCGCGTGATAATATAGCCCCTTTGTATGGAAACAATCATTTAAAAGAGTATTTTGATAAAATATATAAAGAAAAAAACGCTATTAGATAATCTATTACTTTTAAAGTTTTATAAAATAACATCTACTTTACTAACTGTATGTTTTTGTATTACATTTTTAATAAATAATATTAAATATTGTTAATTAATATTGTTTTTTATTAGTTTTGTGTTTTAAATTAACATAATATCTGTATTTATTGATATGTAGAATAAATAATAGGCGTTAATGTTATCAGTATAAATAAAAAAAAACACGTTTATGAAAGAATCCACTACAAAGATTAAAGAGAAAGTATTAAGAAAAGGAGAAGTAATAAGTATTTTTATCTGGTGCTTTTTAAGTATTGCTAGCTTTCTATTATATTATTTTTATCCACTTTTTACTTTAAATGAAGACCAAGTTTTATATATATTTTCATCTGCTGCACAGATTGTAGGTGCACTATATGGATTGATTATTACTGGCTATATATTCTTGCGAACTGAATTGGATGGTAAGGTTGATAAGGACGAGACATACAAAGAAATCATTGCATTAATGAAGACTGAATATTTTCGATCTATTGTTATTATAAGTATTGGTGCGTTTGTATCTGGAGTTTTATGTTTCGTAATTATGGGAGATGAATCACGTAAATCTGGGCAGCTTTTTAATTATTTACTTAATTTTTCTCTTCCTACAATTATTACGACACTTATTATAATTGTTTTATTTGTTATAAAAATTCTTAATCCACGAAGCTTGGAATTGGCAAGTAATAAATTACGAAATATTACGACAAAAGATAGCCAGAATGAAAAGGGAAGCCTAGAAGATTTTCTGCGTACCTATAATAAAATAGAAGTTATTCTAGATAAATATGGTGTCTCTCTTTTGTCTTTTGATGTGAATAATTCTAATAATGCTATTAAAAAGAGAATTAGTAGAACTAAAACTGTAGAAATACTTTTTAAAGAAAACAAAATATCTCAGTCACTTAAAAACAAATTGCTAAAACTTATCTCTTTTAGAAATAGTCTTATACACGGTTCTAACTTAGTACTTTCGACTAGTGATGTGGTATCAGCTAATGAAATTTTAGAAGAATTAGAGTCAAGTCTTAAGATATAGTAGCTTTTTATTACATTATTACATTGAAATAATTATAGCATTACAACTTTTTTTTGGTAATTTACTCTTAGAATCTTAATTATCATACTTTATGACTTTGGTATCAACTGATCAAATGCTATTTACTTTATTAAAGAATAACTTTTCTATTATAGAAGTACAAGCAAGAAGCATTGTAATAGACGAGGGAAAAAATTCTAATTATTTTTATTTTGTAAAGAAAGGTATTTTACGAGGTTGGACATTGTATGATGGAAAAGAAGTAACATTTCAATTTGTATCTGAAGGATCTTTTTTTTGTGGTATTGAGAGCTTTTGGTATGACAAACCCAGTCAATACACAATAGAAGCACTAGAAGATACTGAACTTTATATTCTTGATAAAAAACAGTTGAAAGGCTTAATGAAGGAAAATCTACAGTTGCTAGAAGTGTTTAATGAATATATGATAGAGAGAGTATTGAATTACCAAAAACTACTGATTAGTAGAATAAAAGAGAATCCAGAAAAACGATATAAACATCTGCTCGAAACAGCACCAGAAATTATTAAACGAGTACCACAACACTATATTGCTTCTTATTTAGGTATTACCTCTGTCTCATTAAGTAGAATTCGCAATCGACGTTGAGGTAAGTAATGACAAAGTGTTTTGGTTATTTTTATTATAAAGATATTTCTTAACAATTGTTATCGTATAGTATATCGTAAGCTTTGAAATTTGCACCTAAGTAATTAAAAGTTTTCAAAATGGAAAAAACAATAAGAGAAATGTTTCAAAACATTATAGAAAATAATGTGTATAATGAGCAAATGATTAACAAGTATTTCTCACCAGACTATGAGCAAATAGTTGATGATAAATATCTAAAAATTGAGGAGTTTATCACGCATATTAAAAAGCTAAAAGAGGTTGTAGAAACTGCGGAGGTAAGCATTATCAATTTCGCCACACAGGACAATAGTATCTTTACAAAGCATATTGTGAAGACTGTCCTAAAAGATGGATCTAAGCACACTCATAAAGTTTTTGCAGAATTTATTATTAATGACAATAAGATTATTCGATGTGAGGAGCTGACACTAATGATAGCTGGTTCGGAAGTTGCAAAACGTCTAGGCTCAATGACCTAGTTATAATAGATTTATGTAATATTAAAAGTATAAAATAAAGGGTAGGAGATAACTACTCTTTATTCTTTTAGGGAAATAAAGAAGGTATTATTCATCAGTTAGGTAATTAATAATCTCTTTCGATAGGGTTAATATAGTTATTTTTCTTCTTGTTAAAAAAATCTTGCCCTTGTTCACTCAATGTAATACCTGTCCCTTCTAAGTCACTTATAAATGTTTTTTTAGAATTTACTAACATTGCTTTTTTGGTATTTTCTTTTGAGGATTTTGTATATGTATTTAAATCATTTACTTCCCAAAGTACATTGGTTTTTTGACTATTTAGAAACTCAAAAACATAGTGTTCTTCACTGTCCCAGGCTTTTACAACAAGACCAGGTAAGTTGTTAAATTTATAAGGGCCTACTTGAATAGGTATTTCTTGTGTAAACAACACCGTCCATTCTCTTCCTCCATAAGAAGTAGTAGCTTCCTGAACGTTATATTCATTCCATTGTAACATTGTAGGTCTAATATCCCACTTTACTTCATTTTTATCTTCTTTATAATAATTGTTTAATTGACCAATTCGGTCATAGAAATTATTACTTTCTTTATCAGTAATAATGAACCAACTAAAAACAGGAACTAATGATAATGCCTTTTGAATTAACTCTTCATTACTTATATTACTATCCTTATATGATTGCATTTTAGTGCGATTGTAGTAAGATAGATCCATAAACCTAGAGTGGGTATGAAAAACGTCTACTATAGCTGTACCTTCTCTTTCAATCATTTTTTCTGAGATATCTACTAATGCATTAACTTGGTAGTAATATCTCATTACTTCGACTTCTTTAATTTCTTGAGCGAAAAAAACACGATTAGTAAATAAAACAATGATTAAAATATATTTTTTCATAATACGAAATTTAAGAAAGGCGTCGGGATAATTTAACTTTATGATTAAGAGTGTAATATATAGAATAAAAGTTTATTTTAAGCTCATTTGTTTAAATATTATTATTTACTATACAGTTAATAGCACTAATACTATAATTAAGTTTTTAGTTTTTTAAAATGTAACAAAAAAGACGCCATTTAGGCGTCTTTTGTCCGCAAAGAATTCTATTGCGCAGTAACATTAAATAATTAAAAAGATTAAGGTCAAGCGTTTAAACTATTGTCATTTGTTTATTTGCTATCTTAACATTTCTATTTATAAAGTTATTTAATGATAATATTATCAATAAGCTAGATTTCTTACATTTTGATAGAAGTACCTAAGTTTTCTCTACAAGCCTTGTCATAAGCATATTTAGCAGTAATTAAATCTTGAATAGCAATACCTACGTTTTTAAAAACTGTAATTTCAGAATCACTGTCTCTTCCTTTAATTTTACCTAATATTAAATCGCCAATTTCTCCTTTATAATTTTCTTCCGGTAATAGTCCTTTTTCTAGTGGAACAAGTATATCTGCAGTAGATGAAAAACAAGAATCTTTGTGATCTACAAATAATGAAGTGTCAAGAAAGATATCTTCAGGTAGTTCGTGCATAGTAGGGCTATATGATCCAGCAGCATTAATGTGTACACCTTTTTTTAATTGAGAGGTTTCGAATAAAGGTGTATCTGATGGAGTGACAGTACATATAATATCTACAGTAGAAAGTATATCTAAGTCTTCTCCTGCAATAATTTCCACCTCTGACTTATCTTTATAATATTCTATGAAGTTTTGAACAGATTTACTCGTTTTTGAACTACCAAATATGTACGCTTTTTTAATAGGTCTTTCTGCACAGACTGCTTCAAATTGTGTATATGCTTGTGCACCTGCACCGAACAAAGCCATAACTGAGGAGTCTTTTCTTGCCAAATAACGGGTAGCTACTCCTGATGCAGCTCCTGTTCTCAATGCTGTAAGATGAGAGCCATCTATTATTGCTTGAGTAACATTGTTTTCAGAATCTATTAGAATAACAAGTCCTTGAATAGCAGGATGTCCGTTAACTCCACCTTGTTTTCGAATACTTAATAGTTTGACACCTGCCGTATTTATATTAGAAATTAATGAAGGTTTAAAGAAGATATCTAAGTAGTCTTTTCCTAAGCCAGTTATTACACGGTCAGGCATTTCCGCAGTGTTATTGGATAGTTCTACATATGCATCTACAACCGTCTCTATGGCTTCTTCTATAGAAACTAATTGCCTTATATCTTCTGAGTTCAACACTTTTATTGTATTCATATTTTATAGTTTATGTATTAAAAATTAGATTATAGCATAATCTTCTTAATTGAAGTTAGCTATAAATGAGTTTTTAGTTAGTTTTAAAGAAAATATCACCTTTTTTTAGAAGTAATAAAAATTCAATTTATAAAAAGTAGAAAGGATAAACAAATCTTTTTGGTTGTTTAAAATTGAAGATAAGCGATTGTAAATGAATTAACATTTGTACTCATTTATTTTTCATAATGTTGATAGAATAATTACTATTATATAAATGAAAATTTTACATAACTTATTTGGTAAAATGTTTTTTGATAAAGAATAAATAGTTCAAGTATTCTATTCTTTTATTTATAAACATTAAGAAGAGGACATATAGAAAGTAAATGTCAAAAAAAATTGAAATAAAGGGGTTTAAGTTATTTCAAACTGGTATTTCATTTTTAAAATGGAGCTATTTAATTTTGAATGAAGAATGGTGATGTATTTGAATATTATACTTGTATTGGATAATAGTATATTGATTTTTAGCATTATAAGACAAAGGTGAGAAAATAGCATTAAATATTCATTTAAAGGAGATAAAAGTATTTGTGCTGGTAATCTTTATGTTTTTTAATGCTCGTTCTCTTTTGTTGTAAAATGCTTATGTATGTTGTAATTTGCCTAAAATTATATGAAGCGAATAGTTTCTTAATAATTTGTAAAACTAATAATTTATAATAAGATGCTAATAGATGATATTCTTAACCAGATAAATATATTGCCAAAAAATTCTAGGGAAAAGCTGAAGGAATGTATAGAAGAGGTTGCTTATCCAAAAGGTTATATACTTTTAAGAGCCCAAAAAGTTGAAGAATATCTGTATTTTATAAAAAAAGGTTGTGTTCGTGCCTTTGCTCCATTGGAAGAAAAGGATATTACTTTTTGGTTTGGAGAGGAGGGAGAAACCATACTTTCAATGAAGAGCTATGTAGAAAGTAAAAAAGCATATGAAAATATTGAGCTTATTGAAGACTGTGAATTATATAAGCTAAGAATTGACACTTTACAAGAATTGTATAATCAGGATATCCATATTGCAAATTGGGGTAGAAAGCTGGCAGAAAAAGAACTATTAAAAGTAGAAAGCAGAATTATCTCATCTGAATTGCTTGCTGCGAAAGAAAGGTATGAAGATTTGCTATTACATTCTCCAAGTTTACTACAGCGCATACCATTAAAATATATAGCCTCATATTTGGGAATTACCCAAGTTAGTTTAAGCCGTATAAGAAAAGTGAAATAGATAAGACTGAAATTTAATGTGATATTTGGTATAAAATGCGAATGATTTATTCAATAATAGTTTTAAAAGTTAGAATCTTGCTTTAAAGTCTATGTTGCTTGTTAAAATATTGCTTTTACGGATAGTTTTGTTTTGTTTCTTTTTTAAAAGGGTATAATTTTATACCGTTTTCAAAACTAAAGCAATATTTTGGACGAGTAATATGCTTTTGTTTTTAAGAATTTTTATTAAAAAAACATTAAATATTTTAAAATGGTATGATATTCGATATTAACGAAAATCAATCATTTTAAAAATGTAAAATATTTAATATCTTAAAACAATAGTCTTATGAACAATAAAGAGGTCCAAAAGAATTTTTATCACTTAATCTGGTTCCTATACAGGCGTTTCGATATTTTAAGAAATGAAAATGTTGATAATCTTCAATTTGGAATCAATATTTCCATAATTATTAATTTCCTTAATATCTACTGGGGCGAATTACAAAAAGTTTCAGCTAAAGCGAATGAGCCTACATGTGTACCCTTTTTTATTCTGCTAGATGATAAAGAAAATGTTATTGGTCTATCGAAAGGAATAAGTGCTCTTTTTAATATTAAGGAAGGTAATTATTTAGGGAATTTTATTAATCATAAAAATAAAGTTTTACATAATATTGATAGTTTTTTACGTTTTCTGGAGTTCAATATTAATGATATTAATGGACATTCTTATCGCGCATTATTTATAAGAGTAGAATTAGAAACTACACAATATAGTATAATAAATGGTTTTGCAATTCCTAGTTCTACGTTTACAAATCCACCAGTTTTAGAACCGATTATCTTTCATAAAAATAAAGGGATAGAAAATAAGATTATTCAAGTAAGAGATTATGTGCTGACTATCGATAGTTTAATGAGTAATGAAGAGATTTCTGCTGTCCCTACTATAGATAGTATTGCAAATAAATTTGATCTTACCCCAAACCAATTACTTAACGGTTTTATTAGAGTATTTAATACCAGCTTTATTAATTTTTATAATGAGACTAAAAATGTTTTTAGTTTCTATTTTATCGTTTCTTCTAGGTATAGCTTAAAAGAAATAGCTTTTAAATGTGGTTACAACGATTATAATACCTTTTATAAGTCTTTTAAAAAGCAATTCGGTATTGCACCTAGTGATGTAAGGAAAAAAAGAGTGAAATAAGTACGAATATTCAATGTTTTAATATTTTTATTCAATGTATTTATCTTCGAAATCTCACTTACTTTACCCTTGTAAAATTACAATAAACACATATTTTACCTAGGTAACTATTTAAATATACAAATAATTAGTAATCAGTTTATTATGAAATTAATATAAAAGTAAAGTGAATTTCATGTTTTTTCATTAAACAACAAAACATCTTTTCAACTGTAATGTTATTCACTTCAGTGATTGTGTATAGATAGGATTATTTTTTTAACTAATGAAAGGTATAGCCAAACCTTTGTTAGTATTTGTTGTCTCACTCGTCCAAATTGAGATAGCATCTAAAATAGAAGACTTAATCTAATCAATACAATAACAATCACTATTGTGTGGTCTAATATAATAGTTACTTTAATAGTGAGTTTATCTTACTATCCCCACAGTTTCTAGAAATTATACTACACGCAAATAAGGCCAAAGTTTACTTTGGCCTTTTTAATCAACACTTATTCAGATATTTTCTTTAAAGCTCTATTGAGCGTTCTTGTTGTAATACCGAGATAAGAAGCTATGTCTTCTTTAGATATATTAATATTCTCTTTCTTTTGTAATTCTAATAGTTTTTCTAATGCGTGTTCTACAGTGTATAATTGCTGAAAAGAAGCTCTTTCACTAGTGTGATATACTCTTAATGCTTCTATTTCTAGTAAGGTATTATTAAAGGTAATATCTGTTTTTAATAAATATTGAAATATAGAAAGAGGTATGATATAAGCGTTAACAATAGAGATCGCTTCAACAGAACAGAGACAATTTTTTTTGCCCATTATTTCTATTTCACCCATTATTTCACCTGTACTTAAGAATTCTGGAATATACTCCTTTCCATTTTCTTCCGTTATAAAGCACTTTGTTATACCATCTTTAATGACAATCACTTTGACAACGGGGTCCCCTTGATGTAATAACATCTGTTTTGGCTTGTATTGTTCCAATACAATTTTATCACTGAAAGCATCTGACTTTGCCAATGCTTCTATATAGGTTAGAAAATTAATATTTATTCTTAACATTTTTTTATCTAGTTAAGGACAAATGTCCTATGCAGGGTTTATAATATTGCGCAATTTTGCAGTATCAAATTTAAGTAAATATCTAATGAACTTTTTAGTTTTGGTATGTTTTAAAAAATAATTAAGATTTACTTGGTTTGATAGTTTACTTTTTTAAAAGTAAACTTAGATTTTTTTCAATTATACAATACAAGTGATAAAGTGTTTTTTTTAAGAAAAAGCGGGAAGGTAAGGTAAGTGGTACTCTCCCGTTTTTCTTTTTTCATTTCTTTCTATTATTGATCTCTGATGTTTTTTAGATTATTTAAATATTGCTGCAATATTATAATTAATTGAGATATTTCTATTTTGAAAAATAAATACTTATATGAAATTTTATGAAGGCATTTTGACTTTTTTAGATTTCTGAAATTTCTTTTATCCTACCTTTTGTTATTTTAGAAAAGTCAAGATCACCTCTATTTATTAGTTATCATTTGTAATGAGTTCTTTTTTCTTATTCATCGGTTTTAATCCTAATGTAGAAAGCATTTGAATATCTTGATTAAGTGCAGGGTTAGGAGTGACAAGTAAGGTTTCTTGATCTCCTGCAAAAATGGAATTTGCTCCAGCCATAAAACACCAAGCTTGCTCAACCTCAGTCATCTCTATTCTACCAGCACTCAATCTTACCATTGACTTAGGCATAATTATGCGGGCTGTAGCAATCATCCTTACCATGTCCCAAATATCTACTTTAGGCATATTTTCCATTGGCGTCCCTTTTACACGAGCAAGTGCATTGATAGGTACTGATTCAGGGTGTTTTTCCATATTGGCTAAGGTTAATAGCATAGATACTCTATCTCTGTTATTTTCTCCTAAACCTATAATTCCACCTGAACATACTGTAATACCAGCATTTCTTATATTATTTATGGTATTAATACGATTGTCAAATTTTCGTGTTGAGATAATCTCATCATAAAACTCTTCGGATGTATCTAAATTATGATTATAGGCATAGAGTCCAGCTTCTTGTAGGCGGATTGCTTGTTTTTCAGTAAGCATTCCTAATGTACAGCAAACTTCAAGTCCCATTTCGTTTACTCCTTTTACCATATCGATTACTCTATCAAAATCCTTATTGTCTCTCACTTCTCGCCAAGCAGCAGCCATACAAAAACGAGTAGACCCAGCGTCTTTTGCTTTTTTTGCATGAGATAATACAGTTTCTGTTGGTAACAATCGTTGAACTTTAATATCAGTATGATATCTTGCAGCTTGACCACAGTAACTACAGTCCTCAGGACATCCACCTGTTTTTATTGATAACAAAGTACTGATTTGTACTTCATCAGGATTGTGATTTTGACGATGTACTGTAGCAGCTCTATATATAAGTTCAATTAGGGGAGTATCATAAATTTTCTGTATTTCATCTTTTGTCCAATCGTGTCTGATTACCTCTTTGTTTTGAGTCATAGTTTATTATATTTTGTATAGTTTATTGATGTCAAATGTAAATGGAGTAGAGGTAAACTGGCTAGTCCGGTTATAAAAAGGCTAGTGGTCTGGTTTTATTTTTAGCTATTCATGCACATCAGAAAGTAGCAAAAGACATGTTATTGCATTAAAAAAGCTTGCTGCATAAAAATGAAAGAAAAAACATAAATATGTATTTAATTAATAATGAAATGAATAAGAAAAACTTTAATATTAATTGAATATTTTGTGGTTAATGTATTTGCACAACTCAAAAAGTCGCAGTATGTTTGCCATGCAAATAAGGAAATATATCTTATAGCAAGGAGAGGTGCCGGAGTGGTAACGGAGCAGATTGCTAATCTGTCATCGGGTAACCGATGCCAGGGTTCGAGTCCCTGTCTCTCCGCAAACTTTCGGGGTGTAGCGTAGCCCGGTCATCGCGCCTGGTTTGGGACCAGGAGGTCGCAGGTTCGAATCCTGCCACCCCGACGAAAGTTATAAGATATAGTAAGCCTAATTGCGGGGTGTAGCGTAGCCCGGTCATCGCGCCTGGTTTGGGACCAGGAGGTCGCAGGTTCGAATCCTGCCACCCCGACTAGAACAGAGTTATTCT
>NZ_BAEX01000084.1 GCF_000246945.1 Myroides injenensis M09-0166 | reverse complement strand
GAGAGAGAAGTAATATTACTTCTCTCTCATTTTTTTTTTAAACACATAAATTATCTTGTTGTGTTATAATAATCGCGTATTATTTCTTCTCTAAAACTTGGATGTGCAATTTCAGATAATGCTTTAACTCTTTGATCAATAGACTTACCTCTTAAATCTGCTACACCATATTCCGTCACAATATATTGAGCATGAGCTCTAGAAGTAACTACTCCTGCCCCATTCTTTAAAAAAGGTACAATCTTATTAGCTCCTTTAGCTGTGGTAGAAGACATTGCAATAATAGCTTTACCACCTTTACTCATAGCTGCTCCTCTCATAAAATCTACTTGACCACCAACACCAGAATACATTCTAGATCCAATAGAATCAGCACAAATTTGACCTGTAACGTCAATCTCTATAGCAGAATTAATTGCCACTACGCTTGGATTTTGACAAATTACAGTTGGATTATTTGTATGCGAACATTCTCTTACTTCAAAAAACGGGTTATTATTTAAATAATTATAAATACGTTCTGTCCCTACAAAAAAAGTAGACATTGCTTTTCGATTAGTAGTTACTTGTCGTGAGCAATCAATAGCACCAGATTCTATCAAATCAATTACTCCGTCAGCACACATTTCAGTATGTAACCCCAAATATTTATGATTATTTAGCTTTCGCAAAACAGCTTCAGGTATTGATCCAATTCCCATTTGTAATGTACTACCATCTTCAATCATATTTGCAATAATATCTCCTATTCTATCTTCAGCATCGTTAATTTCAGAACTATACTGTGTAAGTAATGGAGTGTTATGCTCCACCATAGCATCTATCTTAGAAATATGAATAGATGCATCACCAAAAGTGCGTGGCATATAACTATTCACTTGAGCAATTACTAATTTTGCAGCACTAATTGCTGCAGGTGTTGCTTCTACAGAAGTTCCTAAAGAGCAATAACCATGTTCGTCTGGCGGGGATACTTGAATTAACACAACATCTAATGGCACTAAACCACTTCGGAATAGCATAGGAAGCTCACTTAAAAATACTGGTGTATAAGAGCCATTACCATTCTTTATCGTATGTCTTACGTTACCACCAATAAAAAAAGAATTCACTTTAAAACTCTCTTTATAAATTGGATCCGCATATGGAGCTCCGCCAAGAGTGTGAATATGGCAAAACTCTACATTTCTTAACTCTGGTGCGCGTTCTACAATTGCATCTATTATATGATTTGGCGTACACGCTACAGCATGTAAATAAATACGATCATTAGATTTAATCAATTTTGCTGCTTCTTTGGCAGAAAGATATCCCATTATATTTTCAATATGTAATTTTTAAAAAAATCTATTAATTACTACTAACTTGAAGTAAACAGCTAAAATAACTATTTTAACATTTATAAGTCAACCAAAAACACATAGTATTCATTTTTTTCATTGAATCTAATGACGTATTTTTGTCATACTTAAAAATTTAAAGTATGATCATTCCAAAAACTCTTGAAGAAATCGAGTTGATGAGACAAAGCGCACTTCTTGTTTCTAAAACATTAGGTATGCTTGCAACGGAACTAAAGCCTGGAGTAACGACTTTAGAATTAGATAAAAAAGCTGAAGAATTCATTAGAGATCATGGTGCTGTACCAGGTTTTAAAGGATTATACGGCTGCCCTTCTTCAATTTTAACTAGTGTAAACGAACAAATTGTTCATGGTTTACCAACAGATAAACCTATTGTTGAAGGAGATATCGTTTCAATAGATTGTGGTACTGTAATGAATGAATTCTATGGTGACCACGCTTATACATTTGAAGTAGGAGAAGTAGCTCCAGAGACAAAAAAACTTTTAGAAGCTACTAAAGAATCTCTATATGTAGGTATTCGTGAATTTCGTATAGGAAATCGTGTGGAAGATGTAGGTAGTGCAATTCAACGTTATTGTGAGGCAAAAGGCTACACCGTTGTTCGTGAATTAGTAGGTCATGGACTTGGTCGTAAAATGCATGAATCTCCTGAAATGCCAAACTATGGTAAACCTGGTAGAGGTAAGAAATTTGTTGAAGGACAAGTTGTAGCTATAGAACCTATGATTAACTTAGGTACAAGAAATATTAAACAATTAAATGACGGTTGGACAATAGTTACACGTGACGGAAAACCTTCTGCTCACTTTGAGCATGATGTAGCACTTGTAAATGGTAAACCAGAATTACTATCTACTTTCCAATATATCTACCAAGCATTAGGTATTCAAAGTAACGAAGAAGACGAATTTAGAGCTAATCCTTTAGTACTTTAATTCGTTATCTTTTTCAATGAAGAAACTATTTAAAACTATATTGAACATAGTACCTCGACCGATATTAATTCGGTTGAGTTACATTGTTCGTCCCATATTAGCATGGCATCTTAAAGGAAATACATTTACTGATCCTATAGATGGTAAAAGTTTTAAAACCTTTCTTCCATACGGTTATGCAAAACAAAGAAATAATGTGTTATCTCCTAGTACTCTTTCACTAGAAAGACACAGACTATTATGGCTATACTTAAAAAACGAGACTGATTTCTTTAGCACTCCCAAAAAAGTTTTGCATTTTGCTCCAGAACAAGCCTTCTACAAACGCTTCAGAAGACAAGAAAATCTAGATTACACAACTACTGACTTAGAATCTCCTCTAGCAGATGTAAAAGCAGATATTTGTAACCTTCCATTCAAGGATAATAGTTTTGACATCATTCTATGCAATCACGTACTGGAACATATTCCAGATGACACTAAAGCTATGAAGGAATTATATCGAATACTTAAACCTGGCGGTATGGGGATTTTCCAAATCCCGCAAGATTTAAGTAGAACTACTACCTTTCAAGATGACACGATAACTGATCCTAAAGAAAGAACACTTATTTTCGGTCAATATGATCATGTTCGCGTATATGGTCGTGATTATTTTGACAAACTACGATCTATAGGCTTTAATGTCCTAGAAGAAAACTACACCAAAAAACTTTCAAAAGCAGAAATAGAGAAATATTGCCTAGCTGATGGTGAGATTATACCTATTTGCTTTAAACCCTTAGATTGATTAATCATTTCAACAATCTTATGAATTGGACAGATGTCTTTTTCAAAACTAAGTCTTTTAAGTATCTTCGCAATAATTTGAATTAACAATCAAAATTATATGAAAGTAATAGACACTGTTATATTTGACATGGATGGAGTCTTAATTGACTCTGAAGGTTTTTGGAGACAAGCGGAAAAAGAAACTCTTAACGCCCTCGGTGTAAAATGGGATGAAAAAACAGCAAATGAGCTCAAAGGTCAAACTATAACCGGTGTGATAGAGTTTTGGTATAATCGCACACCATGGGAAGGTAGCACCATTACACAAGTGGAAAATGCAATTACAAATAGAGTTTTAGAACTTATAGCAGAAAAAGGTGTTATTAATCCTGGAGTCAAAGACACTTTAGAATATCTACAGCAGAATAATTATAAGATTGGATTAGCAAGTAATTCATCAGCTCATATGATTAACACAGTTATTGAGTTATTAGGAATTAAATCTTATTTTCAAACGATTGTTTCTTCAGATTTTGTAAAAGAAGGGAAACCTGCGCCAGATGTATATTTATTAGCTGCCAAAAACTTAGAGAGTAATAGTGAAAATTGCTTAGTAATAGAAGATTCTTTTACTGGAGCGACAGCTGGGAAACGTGCAAATATGATTGTTATTGCAGTTCCTGAACACGATGAATTTAACTCTAACAAATTTGACTTTGTTGATTATAAATTAAAGAGTCTAGAACACTTTGTAGCTACATTAAACAAAATCCAACAAGTAAAAAATTAATGAATAATTTACATTTTATTTTTATTAAGAAAATTACTTTACTATCTTCATAATGTAATATTTAGACTTTTTATAATGTTCAAATCATATTTATTTTGTTTAATAAGTTTCTTTAGCCTATCCTTACTTTATGGACAAGCTCCACAAAATTCAACTGCAGACTATATTAAATCCGCTGCTTTTATGCAGAACAATCAGTCTCAATTTCCATTCTTTCCCTTAAGAGATGGATTTACATTTGAATTTGATGATCTATATGCTGATGAAACAATCTATTACTATCGAATTATTGCATATAATTATGATTGGACTCCTTCAAAATTAAAAGAGATAGAATATATACAAGGTCATAATAGACAACGTATTAGATCTTATGAAAATTCTTATAATACACTACAGAATTACGAACACTATAGACTAAGAATCCCTAATGAATTCTATAAGGTTACTAAAAGTGGGAATTATGTATTAGAAATTTATGATGAAAATGATGAAGTTGTAATCAGAAGAAAATTAGTGTTATATGAAAACATATTGAACGTTCCTATAAAAGTAAAACGTACGAGAAATCTTGAGTTCTATGACACAAAACAATCATTAGAATTCTCTATAAACCTAGGAGATTCAGATTTTCAAAACCCTACAAAAAACATTAAGGTAGGTATTTTCCAAAACGGTAGATGGGATTCTTTCTTAAACAATATAACACCTCAATATATTATAGGAAATGAGTTAGTATATAAATATGACTCTGAAACTCAGTTCTGGGGAGGGAATCAATACTTGAATTTTGATAATAGTGATATTCGACAAGTTAACAATATGATTGGTAGAACCGAAGTGACTAATGGTATCTATAATACTTATCTATTTACAAATGAAAATAGAAGAAATAAACTGTATACCTATTTTCCCGATTTGAATGGTCATTTCTACCCACGAAGCATAGGAGATAAAAATGCTTCTATCGAAGGAGAATATAGTTGGGTATACTTCTCTTTTAGTCCTAGTGAAGAAATGCCTGAAAATACAGAATATTATGTTACAGGAATGTTTAACGATTATGAGTTAACGCCTAATAATAAAATGACCTTTAATAAAGAAAAACAAGTCTTTGAAAAGGCTATCTTAACTAAACAAGGATTTACCAATTTCACCTATACCGCTGTAGTTAATAATAAAGTAGCTCCAGAATGGAACCCAGATGGCAATCAAGCATTAACCACTAATACATACCAAATCATAGTTTATTATAGAGCTAATACTGACATTTATGATAGAGCGATAGGATTTGGACATGCAGAAGCAAAGGAAATTACTTATTAAACAGATAACACTCAAATAGATAAGTGAATCACAGAGTTCTTTGCAACTTTAAGAATAACTAACTAAACGGTACTTTTAGAATAATATTTCCTAACTTTGACTGTTCATATCAATGTGAACAATCATGATTACTAAAATAACTAAAGGGGTAAAAGTTTCTGTTACTACCAAATACGAGGGCAGTTTTTATAAAAATAAAAAGGTCTGCTTTGCTTTTAGTTACCAAATAACCATAGAAAATACTACTGACGCCATTATCCAAATTGGTTCAAGATATTGGAAAATAGCAGATAGTCTTACAGATACTAAAATTGTAGAGGGGGATGGAATTGTGGGTGAGCAACCTATTCTATATCCTGAGGATTCGCATACCTACCAAAGTGGTTGCGTATTAGAATCTCCTATGGGAGCAATGTTAGGTAATTACACTGTAATTAACTTACTAGACAAAAAAAAATTCAAAGTATCTATTCCTTGTTTTCAGCTGATCGCCCCCTACTCTATGAACTAAAAATTCTTTCTTATTATAGTTGCATCCGATAGTTAATACTAAAAAAAGCTATAGACAAAAAATAGTCTTATGGGGACAGTAACTATATGAAACATCTTGCATTTAAGCCATAATCAAGTTTATTTTCCTAAAAACATTACTTATTTCATATTTGAATATTCTACAAATTCTGATTTCTTTAATCTCCAAATAAGAAGTAGTGCACAAAACTTATAAACGTATTTACTTATTAGGTAAATAATAACCTAAAATAACCCAAAACGGATACTTTTTGACATTTATATAATTTAAAAAAACACAAAAAAACCAGTAATAGCAAGGCTTAAGATATAATTAAGCTATTTTCATTGCAGTTTTGTTCGGGAACGGTTCGGAAATAGCTCGTGTAGGCATTGCAAAAACAGGGTTTTACCGAACAATACTGCAACCGTACCCGAACAACACTCGGATGAGAACCAAATGAAATTCAAAAAAAACGACAAAAAACTTGTAACAAGATTGACTTTTTTACAGTCAATTTGGAAGAAACACCAAACTTTGATTTGTTTACTTATATTGTAACATATCAGTTAGAACACTGATTAACAATACAAAATTACATTTTTTTCATTTACTAATACTATTTTGTTATGAGATAACGTAGTGAGTAAAATTAAAATTATTGGTTATTAGTAAAAAACACTAAAATATCTACTATGCTTTTAATCAAAAAATTACCATATAAATTACTTCTGATGCCATTATTCAAAAATGATTCAAGGTATTAAAAGATAATAAATAGATTGCGTACATGAAATTACAGAAAGAGATGAAACTATAGACAGGTAAGTAATTTTATATGCTAAGGCTACTCATACCAAGCAAAGCGAGCTGCATACAAAAATCTCCATTTGAAGCAATGTAAAATAATAGCCATGTTATCAACTTACTAGATAAAAAACACTCTAAGATATTTACATCTTGTTTTCAGCTAATTGTCCTCTATTCTATGAACTAAAAGTTAATTCTTATTATACTTTCGTAAAATAAAATCGTTTTTTTTTAATTATATTTGTAATTATTCAATTTTTAATAAACTGTTTAAATATAAAAAAATATGTCAAAAGGATTCTATAAAGTTCCTGTAGCAGTAAACGAGCCAGTAAAATCGTATGCTCCAGGGTCAACAGAAAGAGAATTGACTTTGAAGTCTTTCAAAGAACAATACAACGAACAAGTTGATATTCCATTATATATAGGTGGAGAAGAAATCAGAACAGGTAAAACAAAAGATTTATTCCCTCCGTTTGACCACCACCATAAATTAGGTGTTTATCATTTAGCAGATAAAGCTTTAGTAGAAAAAGCTATATCTAGTGCATTAGAAGCAAAAACTGCATGGGCAAAAATGCCATGGGAACAAAGAGCTTCTATTTTCTTAAAAGCTGCAGAATTACTAGCAGGACCTTTCCGTGCTAAGATTAATGCTGCTACAATGATAGCGCAAGCAAAAACATTACACCAAGCTGAAATTGATTCTGCTTGTGAATTTATTGACTTCTTAAGATTTAATGTTCAATATATGGCTGAAATCTATGCTGAACAACCAGCTTCTAGCGAAGGTGTTTGGAATAGATTAGAGCACAGACCTCTTGAGGGATTCGTATATGCTATCACACCATTTAACTTTACAGCTATTTCAGGTAATTTACCTTCTTCAGTTGCAATGATGGGTAACGTAGTAGTATGGAAACCAGCTGCAACTCAAATCTACTCTGCTAGAGTGATTGTTGAAGTATTCAAATTAGCTGGTCTTCCTGACGGTGTAATAAACGTTATTTACGGAGATTCTGCTATGATTACTGATACTGTTTTAGCAAGTCCTGACTTTGCAGGTATCCACTTCACAGGTTCAACAGGTGTATTCAACAGCATGTGGAATAAAATTGGTCAAAACATCAATAATTATAAAACATACCCAAGAATCGTAGGTGAAACAGGAGGAAAAGACTTCGTAATTGCTCACCCTTCAGCTAATGCAGAAGAAGTTGCAGTTGCATTAACAAGAGGTGCTTTTGAATACCAAGGACAAAAATGTTCTGCTGCATCAAGAGCTTATATTCCTGCTTCAATGTGGCCAAAAGTAAAAGAACTTATGGCTGCTGATTTGGCAACTATTAAAATGGGATCACCAGAAGATCCTTCTAACTTTGTTTCTTCTGTAATATCTGAAAGTTCATTTGATAAATTAGCTAAATATATTGATCAAGCTAAAGCTGATTCAGATGCAGAAGTAGTTTTAGGTGGTAACTACGATAAATCAAAAGGTTATTTTATTGAACCTACTGTAATCGTTACTACAAACCCTAATTATGAAACAATCAAAACAGAATTGTTTGGACCTATTCTAACTATTTATGTTTATGATGACAACAAATGGGCTGAAACATTAAAACTAGTTGATGAGACTTCAATCTATGCATTAACAGGTGCTGTATTCTCAGGATGCCGTTATGCAATTGTAGAAGCTACAGAAGCATTATCTAATGCTGCAGGAAACTTCTATATCAATGATAAACCAACTGGAGCTGTCGTAGGACAACAACCATTTGGTGGTGCTAGAGCATCAGGAACTAATGACAAAGCAGGTTCTGTATTGAACTTACTTCGTTGGGTTTCGCCGCGAACAATTAAAGAAACTTTTGTTCCAGCAACTGATTATAAATATCCTTTCTTAGGATAATATATACTAAGGCGGTTGCAATTAGTAACCGCCTTTTTTTATTTTAAAATTCACTCAATTCAGTGCTTTTTATTAGGATCGTTTTTAAGAATAAACACTAACATAGAAAACACTTATAGAACGTCTAAGTAAAAAATACACTCTTTATATTTTGCTTTAATCATTTTTTCAAAACACTGAAAGAAAGATCCTTTTTATTATTAAAGTACTGGGTTATAATTATTAATTAAATAGTATAACTCATGTTTAAAAAATTAATTACTAACAAACAATTAGTAATCAATCCTCCTGTATTTATTATAACAATCATTATGATTGTTGCATTACTTGCAGTTTGTCTAATTTTCCCTAACAATATTGGTGACTGGTTTGGCACTGCACAAACAGCGGTAACTTCAAATTTTGGTTGGTTTTTTATCTTAACCGTTAATATCATTTTAATCTTTGCTATATATCTTGCCTTCAGTAAATATGGTAAGATACGATTAGGAGGTGAAGATGCAGAGCCAGAATTCTCTAAACCTTCTTGGTTTGCAATGCTTTTTAGTACCGGAATGGGAATAGGTATAATGTTCTTTAGTATTGCAGAACCAGTTTCTCACTTCTACAATCCACCACGTAGCGTAGATAGCTCTATTGAAGCCGCTACCCAAGCGATGGATTTTACAAGTTTACACTGGGGTTTTCATGCTTGGGCAATATATGCTATGGTAGGTCTAGCATTAGCTTTTTTTGGATTTAATAGAAAATTACCACTGACATTCCGCTCTTTATTTTATCCATTTTGGGGAGAGAAAATACATGGATGGTGGGGACATTCTATTGATATTTTATCTGCATTAGCCACCGTATTTGGTTTATCCACTTCCTTAGGATTAGGAGTAACTCAAATTACAGCAGGACTACAATATTTATATGGCTGGGAAATTTCACCACTTATGCAAGCTGCTATAATAATTGGCGTAATTGGCGTAGCAACAATATCTGTTTTTTCGGGATTAGATAAAGGTGTTAAACTATTAAGTAATGCCAACTTATATATGGCATCAGGATTTATGCTGCTAATTCTAATATTGGGTCCAACCCTATTCATATTTAAAGGATATGTGCAAAATACTGGTTCATATATCTCTCATTTTGTTGATATCAGTACATGGAATGATGCCTATCAAGGATCTGGATGGCAAAACAAATGGACAATATTCTATTGGGCATGGTGGATTGCATGGTCTCCATTTGTAGGTTCATTTATAGCGCGTATTTCAAAAGGTCGTACTATTAAAGAATTTATTTTAGGAGTATTAATTGCACCTAGTTTAATTACTTTATTATGGATGAATGTATTTGGTGGAAGTGCACTAGATACAATTTTATCAGGTGACCTAACAATGGTAACTGCAGTGAAAGAAGATATTTCTACTGCTTTATTCGTTTTCTTAGAAGATTTTCCATTAACTAAATTTTTATCTATTGTAGCAATTATACTTATATTCTCTTTCTTTATTACCTCATCTGATTCGGGATCATTGGTAGTAGATAATATCACATCAGGAAGTAATGGTGATTCACCTGTATGGCAACGTGTATTCTGGTCTTTTGCACAAGGATTCATAGCAATTATACTTCTATGGGGAGGAGGGCTAGACGCCTTGCAAACCGCAGTAATTATCACGGGATTACCTTTTGCAGTAATCTTGGTCATTATGTGTTATAGTTTACAAAGGGGACTTCAGGAAGAACTCAATAAACACGATAAAAAACTTAAATCTAAACAAGAAAAAAGTTATAAGGATATCATTACAGAACTACTAGATGAACAACAAAATAACTAATTAGAAAATGACAACAGATAAATCATTAAATATATTAATAGGCTTAGATCTATCAGAAATGGATCAATATCTTATCAATTATATGGAAGTATTAAACCATATACTTAATATAGATAAAGTCACTTATGTACATAATCTTAAATTGGGTGAGTTACCTAAAGATTTATTACAGCCTGAACGACTAGAACTTATTAAAACTAAAATAACGAATAGAATTAAAAAACAAATAACAGAGTCTAATGCTACCTATGAATTTAATATTGTTATTTCAGTCGAAAATTATTCTGAAATTGCTTTTATTAACTTAACTAAGAAGCAAGAATTTGATCTATTAATTTTAGGAAACAAACAAGAACTGGAAGGCAATGGGGCTTTGGCGCATAAATTAATTAGAATTATACATGCTGCAACAATGTTGGTTCCTGAAACTTATCACACACCTATTACTACAATAATAGATGCTATTGATTTTTCAAAATACACCGCTCCTATTATGGCATGGGCTGACCGTTTCAAAAATAATGCAAAAGGTCAAAGAATTACACATTCGGCTGTTCACATTTCAAAATTCCTTTGGGGCCTTTATCCATCAATGAGTAACAAAGAATGGGAAAGAGTAACTAGAGAAGATATTCAAGAAAAACAACTGAAGTGGAATAAAAAATATGCTAATTATTCTGATATAGACGTAATATCTGCTGAAGATAAGAGTATCTCTTCTTCGTTAATCTTATATGCTAAAAAGAAAAAAGCAGACTTGATGATCCTTGGAGTAAAAGGTTCCACAGGTATAAAAGAAATATTTCTGGGAAGTGTAGCAAATCATATATTAAACAGACCTACGGATACCTGTTTATTATTTGTAAAAAGTAAGTAAAAAGAAAAAGAGTCTGATTCAGTGAATCAGACTCTTTTTTTATCCTCTATATTTTAAAGGCAAATAGACTACCTTTTTTGTTTCAAAAAACTCATTATCGAAAATATTACTTAAATCGAATTGTACAGCTTTAGGAAAATCTTGAAGCTCTTCTGTCAAATCTCCCCCTTTTAAATACAATATCCCATTTTCGAACTCATGCTTATTTTCTTTTTTTGTCTTATGTCTAATCCAACTAACAAAATCAGGCATATTTGTAACAGCTCTACTCACAATAAAATCGAACTTCTCTTCTACATTTTCAGCACGTTTTTGTTCCGCTACAATATTTTTTAGTTCTAATGCTTTTATTACTTCATTAACTACTTTTATCTTCTTAGCAATAACGTCTATTAAATAAAAATTAGTTTCAGGATACAATATCGCTAAAGGAATACCTGGAAAACCACCACCAGTACCAACGTCCATAATACTCGCCCCTGGTAAAAACTCCATCACTTTAGCTATACCTAATGAATGTAAGACATGTTTAGTATATAACTCTTGAATATCTTTACGCGAAATAACATTTATTTTTGCATTCCAATCTGTATAAACTTCTTCAAGTTTTTCAAATTGTGCAATCTGCTCAGGCGTAAGATTTGGAAAATATTTTAAGATTTCATCCATGTCATTAATTTTTGGCAAAAATACTCTTTTTATTGTTAATAAATACCCCACTCACTATCAATAATCTTCCAATAATAATTACCTTTGAAATATTGATGCATAAAAAAATTATATATAAGATATGAGTAGTCAATATTTATCAGATAGAATAAATAGTCTTTCGACTTCACAAACTTTAGCAATGGCTGCTAAAGCGAGAGAACTGAAAGCGCAAGGAGTTGACATAATTAGTTTAAGCCTTGGAGAACCTGACTTTAATACTCCAGAATTTATTAAAGAAGCTGCAATACAAGCAATAAAAGATAACTATAGTAAATATCCACCTGTAGATGGATATCAAGAATTAAAAGAAGCAATTAGCAGAAAATTCAAAAGAGATAATCATCTTGACTATTCGCCAAATCAAATTGTTGTTTCCACTGGAGCTAAGCAATCACTTTACAATGTAGCACAAGTAATGATAAATCCAGGAGATGAAGTAGTAATACCTGCTCCTTATTGGGTTAGTTATGCTGAAATTGTAAAAATGGCTGGTGGTATTCCTGTAGAAGTTCCAACAACTATTGAAAGTGATTTTAAGATTACTCCTGAACAATTAGAAGAAGCAATTACTCCTAAAACTAAAATGGTTTGGTTTTGTTCGCCTTGTAATCCTAGTGGATCAGTTTACAGTAAAGCTGAGTTTGAAGCGCTTGCAAAAGTTTTAGATAGACACCCTAACGTTTTTATCTTATCAGATGAAATTTACGAACATATCAATTTCACAGGTTCACATTGTAGTATTGGTACTATTGGTAATCTAATTGACAGAACTATTACTGTTAATGGTATCGCAAAAGCATTTGCAATGACAGGATATCGTATTGGTTATATCGGAGCTCCTGAATTTATAGCAAAAGCTTGTACCAAAATGCAAGGACAAGTAACCTCTGCGGCAAATAGTATTGCACAAAGAGCTACGATAACTGCAGTTGAAGCTGATCCTATTGTATTAAAAGATATGGTTGCTGCTTTTAAGAGTCGTAGAGACTTAGTTATTAAATTACTTAGCGAAATACCAGGAATAAGAATAAACATGCCAGAAGGGGCTTTTTATGCTTTTCCAGACGTATCATCGTTCTTTGGGAAAACACTTCACGGTGTTAAAATTAATAACGCAGATGACTTATCATTATACTTATTAGACAAAGCTCATGTTGCTACAGTTACTGGAGCTGCTTTTGGTAACCCAAATTGCATTCGTTTATCTTATGCAACAAGTGAAGATCAATTAAAAGAAGCTATCAAACGCATCAAAGATGCATTAACTGAATAAAATTCTACCTAATAATTAAGATAAGCCTCACATAAAGTGGGGCTTTTTTATTTACACAAACTAAAAAATTAATAACTTTATACCTCATCAAATAATTACCTATAGTGGACTTATTATTAAAAAGCATCAGTAAATACGTAATATTGACCAAAGAGGAAGAAAAAATACTTCTTGACTCTTTTACAATAACTAGATATCCTGCTAAAACTAAACTCTTATCTCAAGGTCAAGTGTGCATCAACTCGATGTTTGTCTTATCAGGGATCATTAGAAATTATTGTACAGATGACCAACTTACAGAACATACAATGAGCTTTGCTACTACTGGTTGGTGGATTGCAGACATGTATAGTTTCCTTTCTCAAAAACCAGGAAATTCAAATATAGACGTTGTAGAAGATGCTATAGTAATGACATTAAGTAGAGCACATCAACTAGCATTATTTGATAGAATTCCAAAAATAGAGCGCTACTTTAGAATCTTAATAGAACGATCATTAGTAGCAAATCAGCAAAGATTAATGGATAATATGACGCTTACAGCAGAGGAAAGATATGAAAAGTTTTGTGAGCGATTCCCTGCTATAAAATACAATATACCTCAGAAACAAATAGCTTCCTATTTAGGGATCACCCCAGAATTCTTTAGTAAAATGAAGAAGAAACTATTAACTGGTAAGTAACTCCAGGTAGCTATAATTTGTATTTTAATAGTCATAAAAGTTCAACCTACTTACTTTAAAATAAAACTCTAGTAATAATCTATTTACTATTTAAAAGATTGTTTTTTTACAAGGTTTTAAAATTGTTATTATATATCCATTACTTTACTATAACAAGCAGTACTTCTACTAAAGCAGTCACAATTAATTATTAAATGCCTTACTATAAATTTATACTTTATAGTTTTATCTGTCACTATTTTTATTACTCTTCTACTAAATAAAACTTATTAGGATTTCTCTCTTAAATCAAAGTAATCTTTTATTTATGTATTTCTACTATTGCAGAATTCTTTTTATATTCTCACTAAATTCTTAATCTACATTAAGCAACTAATTATCAAGCTCATTGTAACTTTGTAATACAAAATCAAAGAGTTATGAAAAATAGTATAATATATAAAGCAGATAGTAGAGGCTACGCTAATCACGGTTGGTTAAAATCTCACCACACATTTAGTTTTGCAAATTATAGAAATGACGAAAGAGTACACTTTGGAGTATTAAGAGTACTAAATGATGACAACGTTGCACCAGGAATGGGATTTGGCACTCACCCACATGATAATATGGAAATTATCTCTATTCCTTTATCAGGTAGTTTGTCTCACCAAGATAGCATGGGAAATGGAACTGTAATTAACGAGGGCGAAATCCAAGTTATGAGTGCCGGAACTGGGATTAGACATAGTGAGTTTAATCCTGATGAAAATCATCCCTCACAATTTCTACAAATATGGTTATTTCCAAACAAACTAAATGTTGAACCACGCTACGATCAGAAAAAACTAAATAAAGAGGACAGAATTAATAAATGGGATCAAATACTTTCACCTAATGTTGAAGATAAGGGTGTTTGGATTCATCAAAATGCTTGGTTTTCTTTAACTGATTTAACTTTAGGTACAGATATTGATTATGTATTAAATGATAAAGCAAATGGAATCTTCTTATTTGTATTAGAAGGTAAAATTGAAATTAATGGAGAAATATTAGGTAGACGAGATGCAATTGGAATTTGGGATATCGAAAAAATTCAAATAAAAGCATTAGATAGTAGTTCTTTACTCTTAATGGAAATTCCCATGGAACTCCCAGCATATTTACAATAATTACTAAAAACACAAATTTATTATGGAAACAAGAAACTGGAAAATCGACACAACACATTCATACATTGGTTTTAAAATCAAACATATGATGTTTACAAATCTTAAAGGAAACTTTGAAGATTACAATGCAACCATTACTTTTCCTGAAGGAGAGTTTGAAAAAGCTAGTATTCAATTTGAAGCGCAAGTAGCTTCAATTAACACAAAGAATATAGATCGTGACAATCACCTAAAAAGTGCAGATTTCTTTGATGCAGAGCAATTTCCTTTAGTTACGTTTCAATCAACAGACATTGAGAAAAAAACAGATTCTCTATATATTGTAAAAGGGGATTTAACGATGCATGGTGTGACGAATAGCATCACATTAGAAGCAGAATATAGTGGAGAATTAAAAGACCCTTGGAACAATACTAAAATTGCTCTAACACTTACAGGAAACATCAAACGTAAAGACTGGGGATTAAATTGGAACTCGACTTTAGAAACAGGTGGAGTATTGGTCAGTGATGAAGTAAAATTTGAAATTGAAACACAGTTTTCTTTATAATACACAAGTTATAAAACAAAAAAGGTAACTATACTACGTGT
>NZ_BAEX01000085.1 GCF_000246945.1 Myroides injenensis M09-0166 | reverse complement strand
GTTATTATATATTTTCACAAAAACAGATAATAGTATTTTATAGTATAATTTAATAAAGGTACAATTCGAGAAATACTTTAACTGTTTATTGTTAATATTAAACACTATATATAAATAATTAAACAGATACTATCTGTTTAATAAAACATTCATTATTTTTTATTTATTTTATAAAAAATAATGAACAATTATTTGCTAAATGTGCAAACTTCTTTTTTAGTTAAATAAAAAAATCTAGTGACAAAAAGATACACTAATACAAATGATATTAGTTTTAATAAAAAACTAAACATATTAACAGCACGTAGCTAATTATTAAAATATCACTATTTGATTTTTTTTAGTACTTTCACTTTTTAATTCTTTTTAAAAGAAAACAATTCAAACTCAATCAATATGAAAAAACTACTTCTGTCATCAACATTAATAGCAACTATACTGTTAACAGTAAGTTGTAAAAATGAAATAAAGGACACACCCACTCAAGTAGAAACAGAAACAGTAAGCGATACAAAAATTGATACTACTGCAGTTAAAAAACAAATAGCACAAGAAAAAGAAGCTCTTGAAAAACCGTATAATGAAGACGAAGATGCTCAAGAAAAACTTAATGAACTAGTTGCTCTAGCTAAAAAAGAAGGTAAGAATGTATTCGTACAAGCAGGGGGAAATTGGTGTATTTGGTGTTTAAGATTTAATGATTTTGTACAAAAGAATGAAGAGCTTAAAAATATTGTAGATCAAAATTTCGTGTATTATCATCTTAATTACTCAACAAAAAATAAGAATAAAGAAGTTTTTGACAAATACGCTCCAGATGCTAAAAACTTAGGTTATCCATTTTTCTTTGTCATTAACGGTAATGGAAATGTCACCAATATTATTAGTTCTGGAGAGCTAGAAGCTGATAAGAGCTATGATATAAATAAAGTAAAACAAATGTTTTTAGATAACGCCGTTAAGTAATAAAAAACCTATTTATACAAACAAAGGCGATAATGTAATTTATCGCCTTTGTTTGTTATTTCATAAAGCACCCTAATGGGTCTTCTTTTATTTCATTTAAAATAACTAATAAGTCATCACTTTCAGGCAGCTTATCGTAGCTCGTCCATTTCCCATTAGCTAACTTCCAGTAGAGCTTCCATATATTCTGAGTTTTCACGTATTTAAACTTAGCATAAGGAAGTCTTATTACTAATGAAGGATCAAAAAAAGCTGGCCTTACACAGTATAATTCAAAGACATTATTTTTTGAGGTAAACTCAAAATCAATAATTTTTCTAAACTCTACATCTTGTGGACGTATTTCTTCAATAAAATTACTAACAATCTGCTCAAAAAAGTTTACTGTAATACCCATATTTTTAAATCATAATTCAAAAGTAAAATAACTAAATTTAATTCTCAAAAACTACTATAATTCAAAGTAATACTTCTAAAATATTTAACTTTTACTAAACTTCATCGAGTAATAATTTTCGCATTTCTGTATCTTGTATAAAAGGCAAATCCCATTTATCAATAAATTTTGTAAATAGTAGACGCCCTCTACTTTCAATAGTTTCTTTATTCCACTGTTGATAATCTAATAATCCTAACTCTAGATTAGTCAATCTATAATTATGCTTAATAGCATTCTTAATTTTCTGTTGTATACCTTCAAAAGAGTTAGCATCATAACGATTGTAGGCAAGAAACATATTCCCTATTGAATAACTATAACGATCTCTATTAACCTTTTGCATTGTATTTATATCCTTATACATACTTCTCATCTCATAATCATCTTCTTCAGGATAAATCAAATATACTTTTGGATCACTACTTCCTACTAATCCACCTTTGTCATCTTCTATATTCTTTAAAAGGTATTCTAATCCTGCCCATGACTTAAATCTATTCCCTTTATGAATGTGCCTAATTACTTCTTTCCATCTAAAGTGATTTACTCTAGTATCTAAGAGGACATTTATTAAATAATCATTATTATGAGCTCTTCCTCTAGAGTAATAGTAATTAATATCTCTAAAAGTATCTTCTAAGTTTAAATTTGAATTATTGCCTTGTAATAAAAAACACATTATATTGTGTCTTTCAATAGCGAATAATAAGTGTTCAATCTCTGTTAATTGTTTAATTTTAGTATTTTCAGATAGTGTATCATCTTCCTTTAAAGGCAAATCTCTCATTAAAATAGCTAATACTAAATTAAGCATGTATTTACCATATCCTTTAGGAAAATTATTAAGGCGTTGTAATGATTTTTGAATAGTTGTCGTCGTACAGAATCTAAAATCCTCATCATTATCAATAGCAAATGGATTATTTATAAAATACCAAAGAACTACCGCCTTCTTCATGCATTCTAACCACGCTAATAACTCATTATATTCTGCATAATTAGTAGTCTCTGAACTAGGATCGAGATAAAAATCAATGGTAAATAAATGCTTTTGGTAAGACTTAAAATCAATAGATACCATATCTGAACGAGAAAAATATAATAACCAAAAAGCTTTTAAGAAAGCATCATCATCCATGGCTTGTGATGGGTTCCTTCCAAGCCATTTATAAACTTCTAACCAAGCCTGATTAACCTTTTTTCTACTTCGTTCAACGGTAGGTGCACCAGTTAACTGCTTTGACACAATATAAAGAACTCTATTTTTTAATCTTTCCAAGCTCGATAATTGTTTTCCTCTAAAGTTTAAAGTTTCAAAAACCATGGAAACATCTAAAGGGCGCTCTTTTGACTCATTGAGATTTAGAATGGAAAACAATAGAGATTTTGTAATCTTCTCTATCCATTGTCTAATTTCTATTTGAGGTAAAGAATGCACTCTTTCTTCAAAAAAAGATTTAGCATAAGACAGATTATGTGTATATAAAGTTTCTGTTTGCTCCTCCTCATAATCAGGTTCATTAAATATTTCTCTAATCAAATAATTGTGTGAAGGCACATCAATATGATAACCAAAAATATATTTATTAACCCCTCCTTCATCTTTTTTAAAATATAAATCAATTAAATGCTGCCTATATTCTAGCTCATCAAGAGCATTTACAAGCTCTGATAAAAGAATTAATAAGGTAGTAAGACGTTGCTGTCCATCAACAATATTACAGCCCTTATAATATTTTGAATTAATAAATAGTTTACCTTCTCGGACCGCTATCCCCTCTTTTCGAATGCTGCCATTATCTAATTTAGTAAAATCTGTAAAAGTTAGAATACCTGCAAAATGAAAAGCATTGCGATTGTGATGCGTATTATACAAATCACTCCACAATTCTTCCAATTCCTTTTTGCTCCAAGAATACCCACGTTGATAATCAGGAATTCTAAATATTCGTTCTTTAAATACTTCTTCAAAAGTTACTATATTCATAAGGTTCTCTTTCCAAAACTTAGTGCAAAAATAACTTTTATTTACTCACTTAATCCTATTTAAAGACTATCCTCCTATAATAAAGTAAAAAGGCTACCCAAATTGAGTAGCCTTCTATAGATTCGATTATATTATTCTATAAAACTAATAGCGGTGCAATAAATCCAATACTCAATCTTCCTGTATTGTAATTAGATTGTCCTAACTGTTCTTTAGCAAACCCTGAATACTCATAATATCTTCCTACGTAAGAAACATAAAATCTAATATTAATGTCTTTAAAAGGAAGATATTGGATAGAAGGAATAAAACCATAACTTGTACGTAAATGATTAGTTCCACTATCTTCACCTGTTATATTTTTACCATAAGCATTACTAGTCATTAATGTTAATGATAAGTTTACTTTTGGTGCAACCAGATATTCCATTCTTAACCAGTTTTCTAAATAAGAGGAATTAATCGCTGCAAATGGCTTATCTTCTGTTTGTGTCATTCCACTTACTATACCTGTACGATCAAGTCCTTCGTGTGAATACTGAAAATCGTACATTAATGTAAAGTTATTCTTTTGGAAAGTATTTCCTAACGAAATATAGTTCATTGCTTTTTTCTTTGTCTCTTGGAAATAGCTATAACTATAACTTGTTTTAAATGCACCATCAAAGAAAGAACCTCTCCAGTTACCCACAAATGCAAGTGGCATCTTTGATTCTTCTTGTCCTTCTGGTAAACGATCTTTGTAGATATCTTTCATTTGATCGTTACGAGAATTTAATACCTGAACATTTAATCTATGATTTGCAGCAACTTGATGACTTAATCCTACCCCTGTTAAGAAATTATCTGCATTCTCAAGAATATCATTATATTCTAAAACATCAATAGGGTTTAAGTCAAACTCATTACCTCCCCAATCAGCACAAAGTTTACCAAATGTTAATTCTGTCTTAGGTGATAATGTAATACCAACAAATGCTAAATCCGTTGATCTACTAATTTTATCTGTATCTCCTGGTCTTGGATCTTTTGTATATCTATCTCTAAATCTAAAATATACTTTGTCATGAATTTTACCTTTTATCTCAAGACGTATTTGATTATTCTTAAATTCTGAATTTGTGTGACTACCATCTAGAAAGTCATTATCAAATGCAAATCGCGTATTAAAAATAACATCTACATTTTTTAATAGCCCTTGTTTTTCAATAGGAATAATCGGTTTGTATATAGAGTCATTCTGCGACTCCTGTTTTTGTGCATATGCAGCACAACAACTTGATAATAAAGCAAAAAATAATAGTTTTCTCATATTCAATTTTTTTATTGTTCTTAAGTATATTCTTCTTTCTCTATAATAAAAATGCTCCTAATATAAATCCGGCAATAATAGCTGTAGTAATAGCAACTAGACCTGGAATCATAAAACTGTGATTTATAACGAATTTTCCAATTTTGGTACTACCAGTTCTATCAAAGTTAATTGCCGCTAATAAGGTAGGATATCCAGGTAGCACAAAATCTGCGTTCACAGCTGGGAAAATAGCAATTAAAGCAGGATTAGAAACTCCCAATGCCATTCCTAAAGGCATCATAGTCTTAGTTGTTGCTGCTTGACTAAACATCAAAGCTCCCAATACAAATACAGCAATTGCAAATGTCCAAGGGTATGCAGTAACAACCTCAGATAAGAAACCTTTAATAGCTACTTCGTTATGTGACATAAAAGTAGCACTCATCCAAACCACACCAAATACAGATACAACAGCTGTAGCCATTGAAGTAAATAAACTAACTTTTGTTACTTCTACTGCACTCGTTTTAGTAAAAATCATCATTAATGCAGATGCAGTCAATGTTATAATACTAATTACGCTAACCATTTGTAATTCACCGTTTGCTTTCAAAACTAAAGAAGCTTTTCCAGGCTCAAAATGAGGTAACATATGCGGAAAAGCACCTGCAAATACAATCAATAATACTGCAATAGAGAAAATAAGCACTGATAACTTAGCACCTTTTTTCAATGGTTTAGGATTAACTTGATCATCTGCATCCAAACTACGAGCAAATTCTGGGTCTTTCATTTTTTCAATAAACACAGGATCGAGCTCTAGCTCCTTTCCTTTCTTCAAAACAGATAAACAACCAAAAAATATCCCTATTATACAAGCTGGTATACATACTTTCATAATATCTATCAAGGCTCCAGGATATGCTAATATTGTCGCTCCCGCAAACGCAGCAGTTGCTGCACTCATTGGACTACCTGTGATAGCTAAATGCGACGCTATTACTGATATACTTAATGGGCGCTCTGGTCGTATTCTTTTCTTAGCTGCTACCTCCGAAATAATAGGAAGCAAAGAATACAATAAATGTGCTGTCCCAGCAAATAAGCAAAAGAAGTAAACAGTAAATGGTGCTATAAAAATAATGTTTGAAGGATTACTACGAATCACTTTCTCTGCTAATCTTACTAAATAATCTAACCCTCCACATGCTTGCAGTGTCGCCGCTGTTGAAACAATAGCCATAATGACTAGCATTACATCTATTGGTGGATCCCCTGGTCTCATATGAAAGATAAATACAAAGATTGCAAGACCAACCATTCCCATAACTCCTAACCCAATACCTTTCATCTGTGATCCTATCAGAATCATAGCTATTAAGATGATAAATTGTACTAATAGCATATTATTGTCATTTATATTTAAAATGTTGAGAAAAAAAAGGAGCGCCAAAATGATATTTGCTTATCACGCTCCTTTTTTAGTAGTTTATTTTTTCCACATTAGGGAAACTAGATTAATATTTAAAAAACATCTCTTGAATCTCTTTGCGATCTTTTGTTTTTGTCAATGCTAACATTAATAAGATTCTTGCTTTTTGTGGGCTTAAGTCATCTGATACAATAAAACCTAGTGCGTCATCATCTACTTCATTGTGTAACGTTACTCTTCCACCTCCAGCTCTTGCTGCTCTACAAACAATGATACCTTTCTTAGCTGCTTGTTCTAAAGCTTCTCCTACTGGAGCATTAAAGTTTCCATTACCTAACCCAGCATACACTATTCCTGCTACTCCTTCTTCTATTGATGCTGTTACAGCTCTAGGACTTGCATCAGCATAGCCATAAACAATCTCTACTTGTGGTAATTTTTTAAGTCCTGTTATATCAAATTTTTCTGCTGGCGAACGTAGACTTTTATAGTAGTAACTTACTTTTCCATCATAAATTAATCCAATAGGACCAAAATTTCTTGATTGGAATGTTGCCATATTAGTAGTGATTGTTTTAGTAACATCTCTTGCCGCTAAAACCGCTTCATTCATTGCAATAACAACTCCTACTCCTTTACTCTCTGGAGAGGCAGCTACCATTACAGCATCTAATAAGTTTCTATTACCATCTTGACTCATTGCAGTTGCTGGACGCATAGCTCCTACTAATACAACTGGTTTATCAGATTTTACAGTTAATTCCAAAAAATAAGCTGTTTCTTCCTGGGTATCAGTACCGTGAGTCACCACTACTCCATCAGCTTCATTATTAGCAAATATTTGATTAATACGGTCGCTTAATTTTAACCATGTTTCCACGTTCATATCTTGGCTACCTATTTGTGCAATTTGCTCCCCTTTTACGTTTGCTATTTCATGTATTTGAGGAACAGCATTTAATAAGTTATCTACTGGAATTTGACCAGCAGTATAAGCTGCCTTAGTAGAAGATTCTCCAGATCCTGCGATAGTTCCCCCAGTTGCTAAAATAATTACGCGTGGTTCAACTTTCTTAGATGTTGAATGTTTTGAATTTTGTTGCTGAGCTTGCATTTGAAATGTAAGTACTACACCAAATACAATTGTTAAAAGCCTTTTCATTGTTATAATTGTTTAAAAATTTAAATTAATAATCCTCTTAATCACTTTTTAAAATTACACGACATCGACTCCTTCATCTAAATAAATACCTTTTAGCATCACAAATGGATAAAAAATACTTATTATAAAAACAACACTCCATTTTCCTCTTTCACATAGTAAATTTCAGAATTATTACTATGGAGAAATATGATAAATCACCATATAAACAACTTTAACACATCATTAATCATACCACTATTTAATAACGAAAACATTTCCATATTTAACAGAATTATCATATCCGTATTTCATTATCTTCATATTTTACAGAAAAACAAATATAGACAATTGTTAATTTATTTATAACAAAAACATTTTCATTAACATTATTTTTCTTAAAATTAGTATTTTACTAATAAAAACAAAAAAAAGAACTCGCTAAATAGGAGTCTTTTTTGTGTAATTTATAAAAATCAAGGTATTATATACTTTTTTTAATAATACAACTATTTATCTTAATTCGTTAATGATATATAGCTGTTTGCGTATCATAATTTTTAAATACTAAATTTACAAATGATTCAAAACTAACAGATTGTAAAGTAAAATTCTGAACATCTATCTGTAATAATAAATCAATTATATACTCTTGATCAAGTGAATCTATAGAGTTGTCTAAATAAATATCTTCTAAAAGTTCTTCCAAACTGTCGATATCACTATACTGATTTAAGTCGATACAAATAATTCTTCCTTTATGACCTCCTGATAAAATCTCTCCGTAATATTTCCCTCCCCCATTAGATGCAAAGAAAAAAACATAAGGCGAAAAAATACTGTCTTCATTGAACTCTATAATATCAAATTCATCTTCATTACTAGAAAAATTTAAAAACTTAAAACAATTGTTCTCCTCATCTTCTTTTACCTCCACAGTACTTTGCAACAGTAAGAAACGATAGCACTCTTCTGAAAATTGATAAAGATGAAATAACTTCTTAGCCTCCTCATCATTAAATAGATTTAAACCATAATCTACTAAAAACTTTAAACGCGAATAACTTTCCATATTGAATATTTTTAGACCTATTTAAAGTTCCGATTTTTTAAGATGTAAAAAGACTGTCTCTTAAACAAATAACAATAACTTAATATTAAAAATTGACAATAAAGTACTTACACATTTTAATATAAAATAACATAGAATTTCAGTAGAAAATATAGCAAAAAAAATAGCAGGTCCCCACCTGCTATTTAATTGAAACAAACTAACCGTAATACCTGCTTAACATTGGATATTCTTACAAGTATTACAACACTAATTCCCCAATTAATGTATCTTTAGATTATGCATTAAGCATTATTGCTTTATGTAACTCTTCTATTATTTCTTGTTTTAATTCTAATGGTTCTACTACACTTACAGCACTACCATATTTTAATATATATTGTTTTAATTCCTCATTAGGTCTTACTTCCAAGCTTACTTTCAACTTATTCTCATTGTCAAGCAAATCTACTACTTGAGAGCAGTGAATAGGATCAGTCAATAGAGCTGAATGAAGATTACTATCAAATAACAACTTCACTCTCTTCAACTCACTTTCCGCAAAATCAAGACCTAGACTTTCATTGAATATAGATTTTATCTTTTCTCTATTCTCTTTAAATTTATCTTTTAGAACCTTAATATTAGATAAATTATCCAAGTCGTAACTGTTAACTCGCTCACCCTCTTTAACTATTAAATACCAACAGTCTTGATATTGTTTAAAAAATAAAGGAGCAACTATATGCGTACTTTCACTTCTTGTATGAGAATGGTAAACTGTAAACGAAATTTTTTGATTTTTTACCATTGCCTTAAGAATAAGATGTAAAGTATCTATTGGGACGATGGATTTATTAACTTCCTGTTCTAAATATTTACCTAAACTTACTTTAGATTTGTTGGAATTTGAAAGTATATCAGTTGTAACCAAATTTTTCAAACTACTTAAGACTTCTCTAGCCTCTACTTCGTTTTGCTTGGCTATATAATATCCTTTTTGGACATTATCAAGGCGTATAGCCACACCGAATTCTGTAGATAATTCGTTTAATGCACGATATAGTGTTCTTTCACTAATATCAATATTATACTCATTTAAATGCTTAATTAAATCCTCCCTAGTAGGGTATTTATCTTGTAAAAGATAATTCAGGATTAAAAAGTAATACCGTAGTTTTTTCATTTTTCCAATTTAAATAACTCGTCCATTCTATTTAATTGGGAAACAAAAGTACTTAACCTATTACACTATCAGCTATTCTTTTTAGTGAAGTAAGCATTTTTTTGAGGGAACAAGGTTCAATATGCGAATATATAATTCAATATTAGTTATAAATCACCCATTTTCTCTAGCAATTTATCTTCTAATACTATTTTAAAAAGAAGAAACTTCACTGTATATATAATAAAAACAGGGAAATAAAAAAAAGAGATTGCGCAATGCAATCTCTCTTAATTTTACAACAACAAATAAAGTAGTCTAATATCTACTTCGTGGGGACAGTAATTCATTGTTTACTAAAATTAGGTAAAAAGTACAACTTTTAAAAGTATATTTATTTGAAATTTTAGCAAACACACACTTTTTATTAGTGAACCACAAATAAATAGCTTTACAAATTACTGTTTCACAGTTTATTTACTTATTTATTTGTCTAATAAATAGATACCATTTTCGCGGATATCTATCTTTTTATCTCTATATAGTGTTCCTATAGCTTTTTTAAACGCCTTTTTACTAATGTTTAAAACGGTTTTAATATCTTCTGGATGACTATCATCAGTAAGTCCTAAAAAGCCTTTATTATGTTCTAATTCTTTCATTATAATATTGGCCACGTCTAAGACACCATCAAACCCTGGTTTCTTTCTCACAACGTCTATTTTACCATCAGGGCGAATTGTCTTAATGTATCCAATAATGCGATCTCCTGTATGTAACTCCTCGAATACCTCATTTTTATACATCAATCCTTTGTGCAACTCATTGATAATTACATTAATTCCAAGCTCTGTTATATGCGAAACTATTAATTCAACCTCATCACCTTCTTTTACAGTAATTTCTTTATTTTCTAAGAACTGATTTAACTTACTAGAACCAACTAATCGATTTGTCTTTTCATCTAAAGACATATGTACTAAATAGCGATTACCCTCTTTCATAGGACGAGCTTGTTCTCTAAATGGAACGAAAAGATCCTTTTCTAATCCCATATCCATAAAAGCCCCAAAATCATTAATATAGTTTACTTTTAATAAAGCGAACTCATTAATGTAGATATATGGTTCGATTGTTGTCGCAACTGGGCGCTCTTCGTGATCTAAATAAACGAAAACTACTATCTCATCTCCATATTCATAGTCTTTTGGAACATATTTATTTGGCAATAAAATATCGGTTTCACCATCTGTTAAATACAAACCTACACTCGTGCGTCTTGCAATCTTTAAAGTATTGTCAGTTCCTATCTTTATCATAATTCTCTTATATTTTTTTATCTTATTTCTAAATCAAATGTTTCCCTTAAAATTTCTATATCAGCATTTAATTTTACGAAATGCTCATATTTATCTTTACTGTCCATAACTTTTTTAGCAATCTTGATCTCCTCATTAACTTCAATAATTATTTCAATTTCATAATTATTTAGTCGTTTGCGAAGATGATTTACAAGCTCATACTTGTTTTCATCAAAACTTAACTTTGAACCATGATTAGGTAATTCAATAGTTATGATACTGCTATTCAATCTAGGAACACACATTCCCATTAATGAATACATTAGCATCAAGCCTGTTCTTGCTAATTTATCACCATATTTTTGCCATTCGCTCATCAAAGTGTCATAGCTAAAAGAATCTTTAGGTAAATCTTCTGGATTAACTATATTCTTTTCTAAAGACTGTTCTAACTCTCTTTTCATTCTAATACTAGAAATAGAAAGAGCATTAATCCTTTGTCGCTGCAGAGATTGTTCTTCATTTAATACCACATCATCCAATTTATTTTCATTGGAAAGATTAGCATTAACAGATAAAGTATCAAGCTCTTGGCTTGGTAATTGTTGTGGGGAGGGTATTTGATTGACCTGATTAAAGTTTTGCGTATTTAAATCTATATTATTAGGCAAAACAGTATTATCAGTATTTACACCTACTTGATTGGAAGCACTTATAATTGAAGCCTCATTATTATTACTAATAGGTATATTGCTATTCGCGCCGCTGAATGGATTAGACTCAACAGTTTGTATATTGCTAAAGCTCATATTCTGAGGTAAGTTAGCTAAAACTTCTTTTAGCTCTTCCGCAGAAATTATTGTTGCATTATCTTTTTTTTTTCGTCTCCTAAAAATAGAGACGCTAATTGCATTAAGCATAACTCAACTAACAAACGTTGATTTTGACTTGATTTATACTTCAAATCACAATCATTTGCCATCTCTACCGCTTTAATTAAAAAAGGAATAGAGGTACGCTGCGATTGTTGCATAAACAATTGTTTTCCATGCTCACCAACTTCTAACAATGAAATAGTCTCTGGCGTTTTACACACCATTAAATTTCTAAAATGAGAAGCTAAACCTGCTACAAAGTGATGTCCATCAAACCCTTTTGCCAATATATCGTCAAATGCGGTTAGTAATGCAGGAATATGTCCTGCTAATATCATATCTGTAATTCGAATATAGTATTCGAAATCCAATACATTAAGATTATCTGCAACAGCCTGACGCGTTAAATTACGACCACAATACGATACTACTCTATCAAATATAGATAAAGCATCTCTCATTGCACCATCTGCTTTTTGCGCGATAATACGCAGCGCATCATCTTCATAATTAATACCTTGATGTTGTGCTACTAATGCTAAATGAGCAGCTGCATCAGCAATTGTAATTCGCTTAAAGTCAAATATCTGACAACGAGATAAAATAGTTGGAATTATCTTATGTTTCTCTGTCGTAGCTAAAATAAAAATAGCGTGGCGAGGTGGTTCTTCTAACGTTTTTAAGAAGGCATTAAATGCAGCAGAAGATAACATATGCACCTCATCGATAATATACACTTTATAGATACCTGTTTGAGGAGGTATACGTACTTGATCAATTAGATTACGGATATCATCAACTGAGTTATTTGAAGCAGCATCCAATTCAAATACATTAAATGCAAAATCTTCTGAAGGATCATCATATCCTACTTGGTTTATTTTACGTGCCAATATACGTGCACAAGTGGTCTTACCTACTCCTCGTGGTCCTGTAAATAGCAATGCCTGTGCTAAATGATTACTCTCAATTGCGTTAATCAAGGTATTAGTTATAGCTTGCTGTCCCACAACATCCTGAAATGTTTGTGGTCGGTATTTTCGGGCAGATACGATAAATTGTTCCATAAAATAAATATTAGGACAAAGTTACTTTTATTTTTTAGAATTCGAAACTATTCGCGCAACTCTAAAGGAAAAAACTCTTCATCCGATATTTTATCTTGCCATAGCAATCTCATCTTATTAAAGTTAATTTCATTCTTTCCATTACTGCGCTCGAGCTCATATCTAAAGAATAAATACTGCAACTGTGTCTCTATATAAAAATCTTCTAGATTTGTCTCTGGATGATATTCTGATTTTAAATTTAGACTAAACGTTCTTGCAGTCGCATTAGACCAAAAAGCAGTCCATCCACTCTTAAATTCTTTGATTAAATCATAAGCCGTTTCACCTGTCTGTCTGTCTATTAGTTTAAGTAATATCTTACCATCATTACGTGATAGTTTTTTTAGTTTTTCCTTAAATTGCCCTTCTAGATATTTTTGTGAACGTTTGATATATTTTTTCTTTTCCTTTTTGGTAGGAATTTTCTCTAAATTTTTATTAAGAATGACTAAATTTTCTGCAGTAGCTAATGCATATGGATAAACGCGTCTTAATCGATTTCTCAGGATAATCATATCCCTTTTATACTTTTCCTCTTCCCTATCTACTCCAATATATATTTCTGGCATTGTCTGGGTAGAAAGTGTATCTCCATCAATAATGATTTCAGCAGGAATATCGGGTACTGGAACCAACTCTACTTCCTGTGCAAAGACAAAAGGAGAAATCAAAAAGACTATTAAAAAGACTAACCGTTTCATATTCTTAAATATACCCAAAATTAGTAATTTTTAGTTCTTATTATTAATTTAGCCTAAAAATAAATTATGGATTCAAAGAGCATTCTAAACAATGATTCTATGGCTTTTTTAGAAGCCTATTTAAATAACACATCTGCTACTGGACACGAAGTTAATGGACAAAAACTGTGGATGGAATACCTAAAGCCTTACGTAGATACTTTTATCACTGATACTTATGGAACGGCAGTAGGAGTAATTAATCCAGATGCTCCTTACAAAGTGGTAATTGAAGGGCATGCTGACGAAATATCATGGTATGTAAAATATATTACAGAAGATGGATTCATCCATGTAGTTCGTAATGGAGGAAGTGATCACATGATTGCTCCTTCTAAACGCGTTCATATACATACTAAGAATGGTATTGTAGAAGGTGTTTTTGGTTGGCCAGCTATCCATATCAGAAATAGAGCTGGTAAAGAAGAAGCTCCAAAAATCGAAACAAATTTCATTGATGTTGGTTGTGAATCAAAAGCAGAAGTAGAAGCACTAGGTATACATGTAGGTTGCGTGATTACTTACCCAGATACATTTACTGTCTTAAACAATAACAAATTTGTTTGTAGAGCAATAGACAATAGAATTGGAGGATTCATGATTGCGCAGGTAGCACGATTACTTAAAGAAAACAACAAAACACTTCCATTCGGTCTATATATTGTCAATGCTGTACAAGAAGAGGTTGGATTACGTGGAGCAGAAATGATAACTCAAACCATCAAACCTAATGTAGCTATCGTAACAGATGTTTGTCACGATTCAAACACTCCATTAGTGGACAAAAATATTGAAGGAGATAATAAAATTGGACGTGGACCAGTAATTGGCTATGCTCCTGCTATTCAAAATAAGCTAAGAGAATTAATAGAAGATACTGCCGTAAAAAACAATATTCCGTTTCAGCGAAATGCAATGTCAAGAGTAACAGGTACAGATACTGATGCCTTTGCTTATAGCAATGGCGGTGTTGCTTCTGCATTAATATCTCTAGCATTGCGATATATGCACACAACTGTAGAAATGGTACATAAAGACGATGTGGAAAATACAATCAAACTAATCTACGAAACAGTCTTAAACATTGAGAATAACGAAACATTCTCTTACTTTAAGTAAAATCATAATAATAGCAAGAGGCTGATGTACTTTACATCAGCCTTTCTTTTTTTACAGACTTTTAAAAAACACTATAGCAATTTACTTTTTTAAATAAATATCATCGTGTAGGCTTTCTGGGTTATAAAGAATTAGAATAGTATCCCCTATTTTAAAATCGCCACCTAATTGTCGCTTATACATATTTACCCTAGTCCCATTATTTAATAACACTTCCAAATCATAAGAAGGTTGTTTACTGCCATATCTTGTAATATTAGGTGAGTTTATTGCTTTTACTACTGCAGTGGTCTCTACATAACTTTTGAGCTTTTCTTCTAATTTATCTTCATTAGATTTAACATCAAACACAGTAATGAACACCGTAACCAAAACGCATACTGCCAAAACAATTACTTGTAAATATTTCTTCATATTAATACTTTTGATATCATATACTGTTAGTTATACCACTTTTATGTATAACGAAACTCACATTATAATCTTATTATCTAAGATAATTCTTTTCTCAAAATTAAAAGAACATAGATTATAATTCATATTAGCGAATTTTCATATTTGAATATTGCATAAATATATCTCATCCATATCTCAAGATCCTACCCCACTACGCAAAGTCACTATACCTATTTACTTCAAGGGTAAATAATGACCAAAAAATACATTTATTAACCTTTTTTGCAAAAGGAATTTTTAATAAAACTCAGCATTTACAAGGCTTAAGAAGCCTTTTTTAGAGTTAAAGAGGGACTTTGTTCGAGAAGGGTTCGAGAATTACTCAGCTATACATTGCAAAAACAGGGGTATTCCCGAACAAGACTGCAACCGTCCCCGAACAACACTGGGATTAAACCTGAATTAAATTCTT
>NZ_BAEX01000086.1 GCF_000246945.1 Myroides injenensis M09-0166 | reverse complement strand
GGCGTTTTTCTAAATTGTCTTTTACAGTAGCAAACCATTCTTCTCTTAAAATACTCAATACAGCAGTATCTCGTCTTCTACCATTGGGAAGAATAATATCTCGTCTTAATACTCCTTCTTGTACACATCCAATACTTTTCATTGCTGCTATACTTGCTTCATTCAATACATCAGCTCTAAACTCCACTCTCTCCATTTTCATTACTTCAAAAGCATAGGTAAGTAATAGATATTTACAATGTTTATTAATGCCAGTTCCTCGGAAGTCTTTTCCATACCAAGTGTGTCCAAGCATTAGTGTCTTGTTATTTTCATTGATATTGTATAATCGAGTGCTTCCTATATATTGTTCCGTTTCTTTATCAAATACAATAAATGGCAAGCTTATCCCTTTATCTCTATCTGCAATAGCAACATCAATATACTTCTTAAGGTTATTAGCTCCAGCAGCAGATAGAGGAACATAGTTCCAAGTATCTGGTTCATTTACAGAAAAAGTCAGTAACTCCTCAAAATCTGATTGTTGCAATGGTTTTAATATTACCCTGTCGTCCATTAAGACTATTTCATTCATCTGCTTACTTTTTTTCTTTTGAAATTTCTTTCACTAAGATATAGCGCATTGAAGAACCATCAGCAGGAGGATTAGCAATCGTCTCTCTACGTACTTCTATTTTGTATTCATATCCTTCTTCATAGTCAAAACCTTCTATATTAGTGTACATAAATTGCCATTCGCCATCTTCACTATCTTTTACCTGCAAGCATTTCATAGGAGCTACACCTACACAATCAGCTTTAGTACTTGCTACATATAGCGTAACGATATCTTCTAGTTCATCAGTAGTATGAATATCATTATTAATAGGAGTTTCTAACTGGATTTCTTTTGTTGAATTTGATTCTTTATTTTCAGACTTACAGCTTGCAAATAAAAATAAACTCAAAATAATTAGGGGAAATAAACTTGTTTTCATTTTCAATTTTCAAATTACGATTGAGTAAAAATAATAAAAGTAAAAGTAAATACAATCATTTAAAACTGTTAAACCCTGACAACTATGTCATTTTATGACTTTTATAGGTAGCTAAATTTAATTAAAAAAAAGTACAATGAAACTATTTATAGGCTTAAACTACTATTACCCATAGATATACAATACAAAAAACAATATAAAAAAGTCGATTATAATAGTGCCTTGCGCCATATAATCGACTTGATTAGATTTTAATTTATAAATACAAACTATACTTTGTAGTAGACGATTGTGTAATTTTATTTGAACGCTACTAACATTTCTCTTTTTCCAGGAGGTCCAGGAACAATTTCAAAAGTAAAGCCTGCACTTTTCATATTTCTTTTGATAGGTCCTCTGCATGCGTAAGTAGAAAGAACACCACCGGGTCTTAAGGCATAATACATTTTCTTAAAAATATCTTCTGACCACAGTTGAGGTTGATATTGGTACCCAAAAACATCAAAGTAGATAACATCATATTGCTCAGGCTCTAGCTCTTGGTGCTCAAAAGTGTTATTCAACTTTCTCAGAATAAAATCATTTGTTATATGTGATTCTACTCCCCAATCTACTTGATGTAACTTCTGAAATAAAGCAGCTACTTCAGGAACACTAGCTAAAGTAGAATAATTTAAAAGCGAGTATTCTTCTTCTGACAATGGATAAGCCTCTATTGTGTCATACTTTACCTTCTTATTACACTTATATACTTCTAATAGAGTCAAATAGGTGTTTAAACCTGTTCCAAACCCCATTTCTAAAACAGTAATAGAGTCACTGTCAACACGGCGAAAACCGTTCTCTATATATACATGATTAGCTTCTTGTGCTGCGCCATGTATAGAGTGATAAGTCTCTCCCCAGTCATCCATCTGCAAAGATGAAGTACCATCAGAAGTAGTAATTATTGAACGTTTCATTTAATATAAAGCTTTTTAATACGTGGTATTGGACCACCACATTTTTTTTGATGACAAGCCAAACAAGAATCTACCAGTTCATTCAGCTTTACTACTCTATCTTCTGGAAGAGCAGCATACAGTTCTCTTTCCTTTTCAAGAAAGTGTTTAGCACTTGCCTCAAAAAACATATCCCTATCACTAGGATCTGTTAAAATAGCGGTATGTAAATTCTCATGCAATAAAGGAAATTCACCAAGACTTTCTGTACTTCCTTCTACAATTAATGCCTTAATAGCTGCTGTATTTGCATACATAGATTCCATTAAAGCCGCCATCTCTGACATTTGGTACATTTTGAAAGAACTTTTCTCTTTTGTTTTTTCTACTTCTTGTTTTTTATTACATCCTAAAGTACAAACTACAAATAGAAGCAAAAATAATAGTTTACCCCTCATGTGTTGCATCTTTCTTAATAGCGATACCATCCGCCATAAAGCCATATGTTTTTTTAGACTCAGTGATTAGAGCTATTTCTTCTTCCGTTTTACCAGCATCCTTAGCATAGTGCTTTAACTCATCCACTGAAATTTCGGATACAAATGCTTTACCATTTACGATTGCCTCGTGACCACTTGCATTCATTGGAGCAAAAAAAGCATAGTCTTTAAACTTCACAAAACTCTTCTGACTATCATCTAATTCCAAAGTTACCCAACATCCTTTCTTTTGGCATACTTTATCGATATTAGATACAAATTTAATTACAATAGTGTCTCCTACTTTCAAATCTTTATAGTGACTCCAAGCTTCTTCTTTAGAAACTACTTTGTCTAAAGTAATATTATCACCAAAAAACTCATAGTTCTCCTCTTCATATACTAAGTCAGAACTTTTGTTTTTATTACTGTTTTTACAGCCTACCAAAACAAGCATACTAAGACAAAATAAGCCGACAACTTTTTTCATAATCTCTAATTTATAGGTTTACCAAACAAAAGTAACTCAAAAAAATAGATTAAAAAGAAATCGTTTAAGTAAACAAATCTCATAGATTATTATAAATTCAGTAAAAAATTACAATTAAACAATATTTTCCACTCCATTTTAGATAAACTTCAACAACACACTATTTTTCCTTTCTTTTTTTGCTAAATTTGTAATGTATTTTATTTTTCAATACATTGCACTGAATAATTTTCAAACAACTACAACAGTAAATAAAAACATATAATAATGAGTTTAGAAACAAAAGGAGATATTTCTATCCAAAAAGTAGAAAAATCAAAAATAGATTCAATTGACTTTCAAAATGTAAAATTTGGATCTGTATTTACAGACCATATGTTAGTATGTCATTACAAAGACGGTAAATGGGGACAAGTAGAGATTAAACCTTATGGACCTATGTCTTTTGAGCCATCAGTAAATGTTTTCCACTACGGACAAGCAATTTTTGAAGGAATGAAAGCTTACAAAGATGAGAATGACAAAGTATGGTTATTCCGTCCAAGTGAAAACTGGGCACGTTTCAATAAATCAGCAGAGCGTTTAGCAATGCCTCAAATCGACGAAGAGCGTTTTGTAGGTGGGCTTAAAGCTTTATTACAATTAGACCAAGACTGGGTTCAAAAAGGTGAAGGAAACTCATTATACATCAGACCTTTCATGATCGGAACTCACCCTGGTGTAGTAGCAGGACCATCTTCTGAATTTATGTTCTGTATAATCTTATCTCCTGCTCGTACATATTACTCAGGAAAAGTAAAAGTACAAATCGCAGAACACTATAGCCGTGCAGCTAATGGTGGTGTAGGTTCTACTAAATGTTCTGGTAACTATGCTGGACAATTCTACCCAACTAAATTAGCACAAGATGCTGGTTACCAACAAGTGATTTGGACAGATGATTCTACACATACTAAATTAGAAGAAGCAGGTACAATGAACGTATTCTTCCGTATTGGAGATACTTTAATTACTGCTCCTACTAGTGAAAGAATCCTAGATGGTGTAACAAGAAAAAGTTTAATAGAGATTGCAAAAAGCAAAGGAATCAATGTAGAAGTTAAAGCTATCGTTGTTCAAGATTTACTAGATGCGCATGCTAAAGGAGAGTTGAAAGAAATCTTTGGTGCAGGTACAGCTGTTACTGTTGGTCAAATTGAAGGATTTGCTTTCCAAGATAAATACTACGCTTTACCTGAAATAGCTGATAATGATTCATATGCTATTCAATTGAAAAAAGCATTGCAAGGTATTCAACAAAAAGCTATTGAAGATACTTTTGGATGGACTGAAGAGATTTAGTCAATCTATTTTCAAAATAAAAATGAAACGGCAGAACTTTCTGCCGTTTTTTTATATACACTAATAAGAATTCATTATTTTTGCTAAAATTTTTTTATTATGTTTACTGAAGGTCAGATTAATTTTGCTATTTTCTTTATCATTGCGTTTAGTATTGTATTAATAATTGTATATCGCAAGGATTTAAAATTGCATAAAATCTACTACAAAAATAGATTATGGGTATTAGTTGCCTTTTTAGCTTTTATTGGTTCTCTATTTCTTTTAAAAAATGTATTAAAATAACATTCTAGTATTAGTCGGTAGTTATTATGAAAATCTTTAAATACTTTTTATTCCTTATTTTATTAGGTGCTATCTCATTGATAGTATTCATTTTGACGCAAAATCCTTATTTTAAGGTTGAACGCCAATTTACTGTTGATGCCCCTAAACAAATAGTATACGAGTATATTGAAGATTTAGATACTTGGCAAGATTGGGTGATTACCCAAAAAGAAGACAGCGGTGTTTATAAAATAAATATTGAACACCTTGGCGAATTTCTTGTCCGCTCTGAATACAATCATCCTTATGATAGCCTATCCCAAGATATCTTAAATGATGATAAGATTTCTAATATTTACTGGAAATTTACTGAGAATAAATCAAATACAACAATTGACCTAAAATTTGAAGGGACGTTAGATTTAAAAACCAAAATAACTTCCTTCTTTTATGGAAATCCTTCTAAAGTAGCTTCTGAAGCATTAGAAAAAAACACAAATACTCTAATTGTTTATTTTTTAAAACAATATAAAGAATATAACCTTGATCCTATTGGCGTTAAAAAAACAGAGTATAACAACTATATTTCGTTCCCAATAGAATCTACTATTGCGTCACTTAATACTGATATCAACAAATCTTATAAGCAGATTAAAGATTTTTGTACAGCAAACAAAGTAACCATTACTGGTATACCTTTTTTAATTCTTGAGGAGGGTATTACAAATGAAAATATAAAATATCAGTTTGCTTTACCTATTAAAGAACAATTATATCTAAATGAAGAAGATATATATAAAGTAGGTGCTATAGAAGCAACAAATTATTACGAAAGTTCTTTAAAGGGGTTTTACTCTCATCTTCCTGAGAGTCTTGAGAAAACGAAAACACAGCTTACAAAAGAAGACTTTACGAGAGATAATAATTTACCTATTATTATTGACTTAGAGAAATCAGTAATTGACTCAAGATTTCCTGCAGAGTGGCAAACTATTATTAAAATTCCAATTGTAAAAGCTCCTGTTATTCAAGAAACTACAAGAACACAAGAGCCTGTTATTCAACCAGTAGAACTTTAATAATAGTCATTACTCTTTAGTTTTATTGATCAAGTTCAGGATGAAGCTCAAGTAATTTCTTAGCTTTTTCCAAATCTTCAAAAGTATCTATACCAATACCAACGTGTTTAGTGACAGCCATTTTAATACGTTTTCCATATTCTAAATAACGTAACTGTTCTAGTTTTTCGGATGCTTCTAATGTCAACATTGGCAACTTAGTAAACTCTAATAAAGCTTGTTTTCTAAAAGCATAGATTCCTATGTGCTGATAATATTGTACTCCTACATTTTTCTCTCTAGGATAAGGAATAACAGATCTCGAAAAATACAAAGCTGTATTAGAATTATCTACTACAACTTTTACATTATTTGGATTTTCAATATCCTTCCATTCGTCAATAGGTGTCATTAATGAAGCTAAATCTATCGCTTTATCTTTATCTTCTTTAAAGATTTCAATTAACTTAACTAGATTATCTTTATTGATAAAAGGCTCATCACCTTGCACATTTATAACAATATCAGCTTCTATATTTTGCACAGCCTCTGCAATACGATCACTACCACTCTCATGCTCTTTATGACTCATCACTGCTTTACCACCATGAGAGATAATCTCATCGTAAATTAATTCTGAGTCAGTAGCTACGAAAACATCATCAAACAAATTTGTATTAACTGTTGCTTCATAAGTACGCCTAATAATTGTTTTGCCATTTAAATCTTGCATTAATTTAGCTGGAAAACGCGTAGAAGCATAACGCGCTGGTATAACTGCTATAATTTTCATTTTATATCAAAATTTGAAACTCAAAGATACTAAAATCAATAGTAGATTTTCCTATTAAAAATAGCGTTATTCTTCTCTATAAATATTTTTTTTAAAATTTAAACTCTCTAGTGTACCCCTTAAACAGTTCAACTATTGTTCTTAAATAAGAATTCTTTTAAAGTTGCCTATTTCTGACTTATTCATAACTACTTGACTCTTCAAAGAATTCATCTTTAAAGCCAATTAAATAGAGTTTATCTTTTGCACGAGTCATAGCAGTATATAGCCATCTCACATAATCAACTGTAATTCCATCAGGCAAGTAAGGCTGTTCAATAAAAACTGTCTCCCATTGTCCACCTTGTGATTTATGGCATGTCATTGCATAAGAGAATTTCACTTGAAGAGCATTAAAAAACTCATTTTCCTTTACTTTCTGCACTTTCTTATACTTGGTAATTTCATCTTCATAGTCCAGTAAAACCTCTTGATATAATCGGTTCATATCTTCATATGTCAATGCAGGAGATTCACTAGTAAGAGTATCTAATAAGATAATGGTGTCAAATGGCTTCATATCAGGGTAATCTAGCATTCGCACTTTTACTTTGGCAAATCTAAAAGAATACAATTCTACTGTTCGATAAATTTCTAAAACTTCTATTATATCGCCATTAGCTATAAAATCCCCTTCATTAGAGTCTCTTAGCCAATAATAATTATTCTTTACTACCATTAGTAAATCTCCACTCGAGACCTCGCTATCCTTGTCCAAAATTCTAGTACGAATCTGCTGGTTGTAAGCATTAGCACGCTTATTTGAACGAACGATAAATGCCGTTTCTTCTGGTCCACTGTTTGAATACGCAGAATAAATAGCATCTTGAATATCATATCCATCCTCTAATCGCACAATATCAGGAAAAGGATTTACCTGAAACTGGAATGTATCATAAAATGATGTGTCTAGTAAAGAACGTAATTCAGTTGCATTATATAATATTCCTGACCCTTCCTCTTGCCGCATTACTTCATCTAATTCAATATGCTGTACATCCATCTGGTATTGCATTGACAATTTATCTGTATCTAAAGCTGGACTGACATCCATATTTATAGGTGGTAACTGAGCCCCATCTCCTATTAAAATCAATTTACAGTTAGTCCCTGAATAAACATAAAAAATAAGATCATCTAATAGAGAGCCATTAGGATACATATTACTGTCAGAGGCATTCATATCAGCAATCATAGAAGCCTCATCAACTATAAATATAGTATTTCGATGACGATTATTTCTCATTGTGAATTGCATACCTCCTCCAGATTTTGAAGGTTTTGGATAATAAATATGTTTGTGAATCGTATATGCACTTCGCTGAGAATAATTACTAATCACTTTGGCAGCTCTACCAGTAGGCGCAAGCATAACAGAAAACTTATTAATTGCCTTTAACTCATTTACCACAGTTGAAAGTAACGTCGTCTTCCCTGTTCCAGCATACCCTTTTAAGACAAATAATTGATCTTGCTGGTCATTGGTCACAAATTCAGCTATCTTTTGTAAAAATATATCTTGTTTTAAAGTTAATTCAAAAGGAAACTTATCCCTTAGCAGTCTATAAAACTGTTGTCCAATCATCATTTATTTGACTTTAAATTGTAGTATTTTTCAAAGATACCAAGCTTTTTTAGTTGTCACTAATAATCTAACTTAATTTGTTTAAATTTGCCTATCTATTGAAGAGTAAAACATTTTACAGTAAATTTAAATTCACTTTATTACTACAACCTTTTTTACAATTTATTAATTAGTAATAAATCACTACAATAAAATATGATGACAGAGAATGATCAAAAGTTATTACTTCAAGTATCTTTAAACAAATTTACTTTTGTTATCAAAAATATGCTGTCAAATGAAATCTCTTATTTTGCTTCTGACGCTATTAATCCTAACAAGTCAATAGAAGAGCAATTAGATAAGATATTTTCAAAATATGATCAGTTAAGTCTTAAATATAACGAAATAGTCGTATTACATGATAATGCATTGAATACATTTATCCCTCATGCTTTTTTCGACAGTAATTTATTAGGAACGTACTTGCAGTATAATACTAAAGTATTTTCTACTGACTTTTTCGCTTATGACGAAGTAGCTAACTACGACTTCAACAATGTTTATGTGCCATATATCAACATAAACAACTATTTAATAGACAGATTTGGAACATTTACGTACCAAAACATCAACACTGAACTCGTTAAGATTTTATTAGATAAGACAAGTGGAAATGAACAAACTGTAGTTTATACTTATTTGCAAAAAGATCGCTTTGAACTTATCGTTGCGAATAACGGAAAGCTATTATTTTTTAACTCTTTCCAATATCATACCGCTAAAGATTTTATATACTATATATTGTTCACTTTTGAACAATTAAACTTAGACGTAGAAACAATTCCTCTTACCTTATTAGGGAGAGTTGACTTAAATGATAGTATTTATGAACAAGCTTATAACTTCATCAGACATGTCGAAATATTAAATGATGAAGCGTCAATAGCAGAAGAATTATTACTTCATTATCAAGTACCTAAACAACATTACATTTTATTCCATTCATGAGAATTATTTCAGGAAAACTAAAAGGGCGTCGTATTAATCCGCCAAAAAACCTACCTGTTCGCCCTACAACTGATATGGGAAAAGAGGCTTTATTTAATGTTCTTAATCATCACTTTAATTTAAGTGAATTAACCATATTAGATTTATTCGCTGGAACAGGAAATATTAGTTATGAGTTTGCTTCTAGAGGTGCAGAATCTGTAGTCAGCGTTGACGGTGACTACGGATGCGTTAACTTCATAAAGAAAACTGCAAAAGAATTTGATCTAAATATTCTACCATTAAAAGCTGATGTATTCAAGTTTATAGAAAAACATCAGTCTTCTTACGATATCGTATTTGCAGATCCACCTTATGACTTTACACAAGAACAGTTTGAAAAAATTGTATCTGATATACTAAGCAAAGGTATCTTAGCGGAAGATGGTATGTTAATTATAGAACACTCAAAGTTCACTAAGCTAGAACAAATGGAAAACTTCTCTTTTCAAAAAAGCTATGGAGGTTCTGTCTTTACATTTTTTGAATTTGAACAAGAAGAATCAGATGATGAAGACGAGGAAGAGTACGACGACGATTATTATGATGATGACTTCGATAGAGAAGAAGAGTAATACTCCTGTCTAATCAACAGTAATTTAAAATGTACAATTATTAACCTTAATTATAAAGGGGATAATAAAATTAGAGATAATGACTCACCATACAAGTTATATTTAGGCAAACTTATATTGACTTTAGAAAGAGATTACCTCTTTTATTTTATTTAAAATAAAAAGGCTAACAATTTTAGATTGTTAGCCTTTTTTATACTCAATAATTAAGTATAAAAAAATGCAGACCTATAAGCCGGATTCTGTATACACCTAAGTGTACCCTTATCATTTATCTAGGCCATCAATTACTCAATGGCTCCATCTGCCCACCCCTTAAGCATCGGGCGAGTAGCCCTCAATCGCTTAATATACATGGCATTTCACCGCATAGAGTTTACCTGGTTTCACTACAGCATTACCTGTACATACTTTCTGTTGCACTTGTCCTCACGGAAAAACCGCGGATGGGTGTTACCCATTATGCTACTCTATGGTGTCCGGACTTTCCTCCCGCTTTTATAAGCCGACGATAAGGCAGTCTGCATAAGGGTGCAAAAGTAACTTATTTTTCATTAACAGAGAAATAATAAAAATAAAAATGACATTGCTATATCTTAGAGAGAAACAGTTCTCATGATTTACTCATTAATTTTCAAAGCTAAGAAACCAAAATACCTCTTATTTTACTTTTACATCTTACCAATTGACGTACCACTATAATTATACTCAAAACTCCTCTAAACCATATATCATTTAATTGTCCTTCAAAATCACATTTCTCAAATGAAGAAGCATTAAAATCAACACCTGTTATATGAAATTTTTTAAAAGATATACGTACAAACTCTGCTTGTATAAACATTGTTTTTGTAAATCTACATTGTACAAAATCACACTCTAAAAATTTAGTCCTATCATAACCTACAATAACATTATTGAACTTGCAGTTATTAAAAATACATTCTTTAAAAATAATTTCTTGATCTAAAAGCTAGTAAAGTCAAGTTTTTCAAAATAACCTCTTTTGAACAAAGATTTGTCAAGTCAACAATCGTTAAACATTGAGAAACTAAAATCAGCATAGCTAACCTTTAAGTTACTAATGGTTTTAGTTTTCACATCTAATCCTCTTAAGTCAAGTTTCCCTTCAACTTTTTCAGCAGAACTAATTAGTGAAGACAACTCCCCACCATTTAACAATAGATATACTATTTTATCCTTAATAAATAGTTTTTTAACTTTTGACATATACCCCCATCTGTCTACCAATTTTTATTTATCATAAATTTGTATATAATAATGTTCCTGCTGCTCAATACTTATTAACATGTCTTTGCCATTGACAAGGTAAGGTCATATCCTCACACCCCTCAGTTTTTGGATTAACAAAATCAGTATCTTTTGAATAATTAGTTTCAAGATGTTATAAGATTTAATGTACACACTATTCCCTAAATCTCAGAAATGGTGATTTCCATCGTTTTTATTCTTATATGGTATAAAATTAGGCGAGCTTTTTAAATTAATCAAAAAAAATCATCTTTAATTCTCTTTCTCTATTTCTCTCTCTCTCGCTTTTATTCTTTCTTGTGCTTCTAGGCATTCTAAGTTTTTTAACCTCCCTTCTTTATAATACTTAGCGCGAAATAATGTTCTTAACGAATCAATATAGTTATCTAAATCATCGCTATAATAAAAATCAAAAGCCTTTCTAAATGTCATATGTACTATTAACTTGGGGTCATCAACTTTTCCATATGGCTTATATGTTTTATCTCCCCATTTCTTTATTAAATTATAGTAATTTACATTTTCATATGTTGGATGGTCATCAGAATAAAAATCAATTATCATACAATATTCATGATAAAGTTCTGTCCCAGTAAGATCAAACAAAATATCTTCTGTAGATATCCCTGATTCTTTTTTAATCTTATCAAGCGATTTTTCATATAGATCAATAAAAGCAAGTTCTCTGTGAATCGAAAGTATCTTTTCAATATTTAGCTCTACTTTGCTATCTTTCTCTGATCTCAGAGATGTACAATTAACACTTACTATTAATAGTAGTATATACGTAATAATCTTATTCATAACTAGTAAAATTTATTATAAAATCCTTGATAAAAATTGCCTCCCCCCCCCCTTATTATCTTTTACAAAAATAATATCAACATGAAAAACTTTAATAATATAATCTTTATCTTCATGTTGTGTAACAACTCCATACTGAGATACATCATAGCCCATCTTTTCTTGTGGTAAAAATCTCTTTTCTAAAGCTTTGTAAAAAGATGTAGCAGAAGCGTAATACTTAAGTCCTCGAGTTCCATTATAATCTCCTCCTATATATATTCCCGATTTTTCAAATGCAATACTCATTCTCATAGCACAAGTGTCTTTATACTTTTCTGGATCTTTAAGATATTCTTTATACATCATTCCTCCCACTTCCTTATAGATCGATTCAGGAGTAGGATAATCAATATAATTTGGATAATTCGCTGCTATCCTCGCTCTTTCCTCTTTTGTTAAACTTCTTCTATCATCAACTTTTTGTTCAATCCCATCAAGCGTCAAATGTTTCAAGTGATTTAGTCCACTTGTTATAAATCGCTGCTGCATCCCTTTCCAAAAACCTCCACCTGCTATAGATGATGAAATACCTCCAGAAACCCTCCGTTAACTATCATAGCAGCTTTAAATATCCCAGGTTTCCTACTCGCAAAACTACTCCATAGTGTATAATCTTCGTCCAAATAATGCCAGATTTTTCCTAAACTTACTATACTACTTGATATTAATGATCTAATAGCTTCATTGGCAAATCCCAAACTAAAACTTCCTCCATCGATAGAACTCATTAGTCCACTTGTCACACCATGCATAAAAGATTGAGCAACTATATTTCCTAAAGATATTGTTGCCTGACCAATACCAAAAGAAATAGCCCTACTTATTGCGCCCATTGTCACAGATTTTCTCATTCCATACAAAAAAGGTACTCATTAGCTATATTAATGATAGCATTTATAGTACTACCTACTGCAGCTCCAATTAATGCAGACACTCCAAGAGTAACTAGAATCCTCCACTAAGATCGATATAAAATAAAGAATTATTAAGCACACAACCATACCTATTTTAACTTTGTATATTTGTATTATCTTGCAAATAGTTATCTGGAAATAAGACTCTTATTAGAATAAAAATAAGAATAAGTAATCAAATCTGCTAACATATATTAGTTATAAAATTACTCCTCCTAAAAAAACTGTATATTTTTTTTGAACGAATCAATCTACATGCATCTCACCGTTATCAGAAACTAATACCATCCTATAGAAACATACTTTTTAATTAAAATTTACTCATTAATTTTCAAAGCTAAGAAACCAAAATACCCCCTATTCCACTTTTATATTTTACCAATTGACGTACCACTATAATTATACTCAAAACTCCCAAGATAATAAGTATTTTCCTTATTTTTGTTCAAAACTTGTACAAAGACAATACGTGGATTTTAAAAGAATAACAGAACAGCCTTCTCATTATGACAATCTTGAAAAAATGTCCATAGAAGAGTTGTTAATTAGCATAAATAACGAAGACAAAACTGTTCCACTAGCAGTAGAGAAAGCTATTCCTCAAATTGAAAAAGCAGTTAACGCTGTCGTTAGTCAATTAAAATCAGGAGGTAGACTTTTTTATATTGGAGCAGGTACTTCTGGTAGATTGGGAATATTAGATGCTTCTGAATGCCCCCCAACCTATGGCGTATCTCCAGAACTAGTAATTGGGCTTATTGCCGGTGGTGACAAAGCTATTAGAAATGCTGTAGAAAATGCAGAAGACGATCCACTACAGGGATGGATAGATTTACAGTGTTATCAAATCAATAGTAATGATTTTGTAATAGGCATTGCTGCTTCAGGAACTACACCTTATGTAATTAATGCATTAAAAAAGTGTAATGACTCAAATATTCCAACGGCATGCATTACTTGTAATCCCTCAAGTCCATTATCAATTACTGCGCAATACCCTATTGAAGTAACCGTAGGTCCTGAATTTGTTACGGGCAGTTCTAGAATGAAAGCTGGTACAGCTCAAAAACTTGTTCTAAATATGATTTCTACTTCTACTATGATTCAATTAGGACGGGTAAAAGGAAATAGAATGATCGACATGCAGATGACAAATGCTAAACTTATAGAAAGAGGAATATTAATGCTAATGAATGAATTAAATTTAAGTCGTGAAGAAGCAACTTTACTACTTGATAAACATAAAAATGTTCGTAGTGCAATTGAACACTTTAAACGTAATGAATAATGGAAGAAGAACACAAAACTAATCGCGCTTTATTATTTAAAGGCGTACGTAATTTAATGATTACACTACCCCTGCTATTTATAGGTCCTATTGTAATCCATACCTCTTTAAAAAATCAAGGACATCCCTTTTTCTATGTCGTCTTTGGATTAGGATGTATAATATGTGTTGGAGCGATGTTATTACTTTTCAAGGGTATTCAAACAATTATGAAATCACTTTTTTACAGTGAAAACAAACAATAATATGAGAAAAAAGATATTGTATTTATTACTTCCTATTTCAGCAGTGCTAGTTAGTTCTTGCTACAATCAAGAAAGAAATTGTAAAAACTTTAAAACTGGAAAGTTTGAGTTTGTAGCAGAAATTGACGGAGAGCAAAAAACAAGTACATTCGTTCGCACAGAAGAATATGAAATAGAAACATTTGAAGGAAAAACAGACACATCTAGCATACGTTGGGTAAACGATTGTGAGTTCATCTTACAAAAAATAAATCCGAAAAATATGGCTGAAAAAAAAGCGATAAGTATGCGTATCATTACTACAAAAGGAGATACTTGTGTTTTTGAATATGGAATAGTAGGTGATTCTAGACGAGAAAGAGGAACCCTTAAAAAAATTAGTGAATAATATTAATCTACCCAGCTAGCGTATGGAGTTTTTATTTACAGCAGATGCCATTGTCGCTTTCATTACCTTAACCTTTTTAGAAATAGTATTAGGTATAGACAATGTAATATTTATATCAATTGTCACAGGTAAACTACCTGAAGAACAAAGAAAAAAAGCAACAAAATTAGGGTTGTTTCTAGCTATGTTTATGCGTATTGCACTACTTTTTGGAGTGTCGCTACTTATAGCAATGAAAAAACCTTGGTTTAGCATAGATTGGGGATGGTTTAGTGCGCAATTTAATGGTCAAGCTTTAATATTACTACTTGGAGGAATTTTTCTAATTTATAAATCAACTAAAGAAATTCACGAAAAAGTAAGTCATGTTCAAAATCATGAAAATATTGACACACCACCTAATGCAAAAGATATTGCTAAAAAATCATTTGGAAATATTATTATGCAAATTCTAATGATCGATATAATCTTTTCTATCGATAGTATTTTAACAGCTGTAGGCATGACAAATGGTATTGAAGGAGCATTATATATTATGATTGCTGCTGTAGTTGTATCCGTTGGTATAATGATGTTATTTGCGGTACCAGTTGGTAATTTTGTAAATAGAAACCCCTCTATTCAAATATTAGCACTTTCCTTTTTAATTTTAATAGGTTTTATGCTAACAACTGAAAGTATGCATATCTCACACGCTGTATTAGCTGGACAAGAAATAGGTGCTGTTCCTAAAGGTTATTTGTATTTTGCTATCGCTTTTTCACTTGGGGTAGAATTTATAAATATGAAAATCAGAAAGAAAACAAAAGCTTAAGACA